>NZ_JBXAFK010000013.1:0-124913 GCF_058793055.1 Pseudomonas sp. MPR-R2A5 | reverse complement strand
TCATCTGCTTCATCGGGAAACTCGGTGGGTGGGGTCGCGGTATTTTGCCAAATCAGAAAGTTTTTTTCAGAGTTTCCCTAGGGGGATACCCTAACAAACCGTGTTACGGGTGTTACGCGTGTTACGTTGTTATTTAAGTGCATGATTTTAAATGATTTATATTGCGTTACACAGCTTCGACTGGTTTGCCGATATACGTGTTACATCGCAAATAGGTGTTACATCAATGATGCTCTGGAGCAGCGGTTTGTGACGATTGAGGCGGGAGGTCATCGACCTAGGGGCTTTCGCCTGTAAGGGCAGTTACCGGCCAATAGTCGCGCTTCGTGGAGAACGGCTAATGGACAATGACTATATCCCGCCTAGTCTCGCGTCGAGTTGCGCAGATGGCATGTATGAATGTACAGTGTTTTGGCCGTATAGATCGTTGCCTCCAAAATCTGCGAGCTTGAGCACTGGTGGTTCTCCAAGATGGTGGCAGAGGAAATGATGATGCTAAAGAGCCATACCCTGTGATACGTTTGACTTCCACGCTTGGCAGGGACGTCTAAGCTATCTGCGTACATCCCTTCCTAGCATTTTTACACTAAGGGATGTACATGAGTTCTGAACCAGAGTTTCGGAGCAGCGCTGAAGTTTTGCAGCGCTGGCTCAAGCGATCTAGAGAATCACAGCTGTCGCATCAGTTAATGGCTGAGCGTCTAAGCTCGGTCCACCGCGGGCTGGGTCTGCTAACCATCGGTATTACCGCAATAGCAGGTGCCACCACATTGTTGGCCACGCTTGGGGATGTTTCCAAAGTGTTGCTCGCTCTCTTCACGCTGCTGGCAGCAATTCTTTCCTCATTGCAAACTTTTTTGAAGCTTGAGGATCGCACGAACCTTCACCGTATTGCTGGGGCTGGCTATGGCCATGTCCGTCGGAAACTAGAGTTAGCCATGGCACTCGAGAGTTCTGAAAAGGAAATCCGGTTGAAGGAGGCTGAGTCCGATTTGAACAAACTGGCGACAGAAAGTCCTAGTGTATCAAAAAAGGTCTATGACACTGCGTTGAAGAGGAGTGGTCAATGAACAATCCATTCAACAACTTGATCTTTGATCGCATTATTTTGCATAACGTACATAAGCCTAATGAGCATGGTGCTACGCCCGCTACAATCAGTCTTGAATTGACGACCCTCAATCAAGCAGGTAAACAAATGCTTCAGGAGCGGGTCAGTAAGGTACTCGGGACAGGGTCAGGGTCGTTGGCGATGGATGTTTCCAACAAAACTGCTGCGAGTTGCTACGAGTACTCGAAGCAACTAGTTCAAGCGTCTGATCGGGGGTTTATTACCACCTCGGCAGCGATTGCCCATCACCATACTTCCATCCACACCAGCAAACGCTGGCCTGGGGGCACATTGGTGATTATTTCTGGAACAACGGACACAGATAACAAGCGGTGCTTGATTATCATTAAGGCCGAACAGCAAGCTGGTTTCACGGAAACGGAAGAGGATGGCAAGATTACTCTCGCTTACCTTGAAAACTTAATACTTACACCGCAATCTAAACTTTATAAGATCGGTATTTTTTACGAAACCGCTGCTAGAACCAGCGGAGCCGTTGTTGATCTTAATGCACATGTATACGACAGCAATATAAAGTCCGATGACGATCGTCAAGCTGCGAAATATTTCTACTCTAGCTTCTTAGGACTCAGAATTCCGGACAACGCAGTACAGCGAACCCGCGATTTTTTCGATTACACCGCCGAATTTATCGGAGGGATGGATGTAACATCAGAGAGAAAAATCGACTTGCAACAAGCGTTGTACACCTATCTCAAGACGGATACGTCCACCACAATCGAAGGTGCCGAATTCGCTGAGCGTTACATGACCCCAGATGAATCGGATGATTTTGTTGGTTACATGGGAAGGAAAGGCTTCCCTGACTCTGCGATTGTCAAAGATACCAAGGCAATCAACAGAAAATTGGCCCGCCGTAAGCTAAGCTTCACGAATGATGTCAAGATCACTGCACCGGCTGATAAGTTTGCAGAGCTTGTGAAGGTGGTGGAAACAACTGAAACGCATACAACGCTGATGATCCAAGGAGCTCTTGTGAGCCAGGACAAATGACAGAGGAAGATTACCTCAGTCGGTTTCGAAGTGAGGCCCCATACCTTAAGGCGTGGGGCCTATTTGTCGTTGAAAAATTAACACAAGCCATCACCTGTACTTTTGGCACTGAAGCTTATCAAAAATGGGTGAAGATTTCGCCTGAGGTCAGGGTTAAAGAAGAGAACTCACTGATTGCAAAGGCATTCGTGCTTAACAAAGGCTGGTTCTCCAATTATGAGGATATTACAGATAAAGTAGGAGTCCGCTTTGTGTTGGGGTTGTCTGATCAGATCGTAGAGGTCTCAAAGCTAATTGAGGCATCGGATCACTGGCAAACGATGAATAGTAAAGAATTCGATGAGTGGCGTGAAAAAGACCCTCGAATATTTGACTATCAATCTGCCCACTTCATTGTGACATCCTATAATGAGTTAATTCACAATAACGTACTGATACCAGTCGGTACCAAGTGTGAGATACAGGTTAGAACTCTTCTTCAGCACGCCTATGCTGAGTTAAGTCATGATACTCTTTATAAGTCAAACATAACCAGTCAACCTGAGGTTCATCGATTGTTTGCCAAAAGCATGGCGCTTATGGAAACAACGGATGATATGCTGCTCAGGGCCAATAAAAGTACTTTAACGTCACTTGCTACTGTCCAGGCTATCAAGGATGAGGTAGCTAAAATAAATGCCTTAGAGCTTTCTGCTGTTGTGTTCGAGACCAAGTCTCGCGAAAATGATTACATCATTGACCAATTACGAGGTGCTATCGGGAATAGTGGGCTTGAGGGTTTTGGCGCTTTTGTACAGAAATTTGCGAATGTCCTCAAGGCCAGAATAGAGGAGAGAAGCCCAAAAGAAGCAATCTATCGTATTCATGCAATCACTCTTATATATTTTCTTGTACAAACTCGCTCACGCTCCCTATCTGGATGTTGGCCTTTTGATCTGCAAATGCTTGAGCCAATATACAGTGATCTTGGCATTGCGCCGCGATGGACTAAAGATATCTGATGTAACCGGCAAAAGATTACCACATTTATAATTTTTTGCCCTGCTCAGTGGGCGCACGCTACGAATAACAGTTTCCTGTCATTTTTTACTCCGTGCACTCATAAAGCGAGTATTGCAGTCTCCGAATAAACTGCCGACCGGCTATTGCTAGCCGCAAAAGATCGCCCGCGCGCGGCAGCTATCGGCCGAGTCTGTTGAAAAAGTCGGCTTCGGATTCCACGTCAGAAAAGTACGCGCCTGAGATTGAAATCTGAATTTTTGGCAGAAGGTTCATACTCGGATTTCACGTAGCAGCGGGCAACAGAGGTGTTTTCATCCATCAATATTCGAGTGTTATGGGAAAACCGACTTTTTCAACACAATCGGCCAGAAGCGGACAGTAGGTTAGGTGACCATCGCTAAATTGCGGAGCTGTTTTTAGCCTGTTTTTTCAGGTTGCGGGCTGTGGCACTCTGACTACACATGCTCGTCCCTGCGTCTGAGTCGCCATTTCAGCCTAGACGTTTAGCTCATTCGGAGCGTTTAGCCTGTCTAACGTGACAGGAGATTCGATTACGGGTGAACCAGTATGCAAAACCCTCGACCATCGATGCTGCACATACGCCTATGCCAGCAGGAGACGTCGAGCTAAAACCAAAAAGGATTTTTTCATGCTTGATGTTTCGCAATTTCGAATTGAGGCCGCTCACAAAAAAGTAGCGGAAGTCTTTTCCAAAGAGTACGCCTTTACTATTCCCGCTTATCAGCGTCCGTATGCTTGGGAAACGACTCAAGCTGAGGAGTTACTCGCGGACTTGAAGGACGCCATGACGCGAGACACTGCGGCAGTGGGCTTTTACTTTTTAGGTAGCATCGTATTGGTGAAAACCCATGGCAACCCGGCATCACGTGTAGTCGATGGTCAGCAGCGCCTGACCACGCTCACTCTCCTGTTCAGCGTCATTCGCGACCTGACGGAAGGAGCAGAGAAGCAAGCGCAGCGCGAACGGTATATCAAGCAGGTAGCCAATGAGGATGAAGGCATCCCAGAGGCATTACGCTTGCAACTGCGGCAGAAAGATCAGGGCTTTTTTGAGAAGCATATTCAGACGCGCGGAGCGACTAACCACCTGCCATCGTTGGATGGCCTCACAGATGCAAAAGCACGAATGGTTGAAAACGCGAAGCTCATTCGCGATCGATTAGGGGCTATGAATGAAAAAGAACGCGATGAGCTTCTGCGCTTTCTGTTGCAAAATTGTTATCTCGTGCTTGTAGAAGTCCCCTCTGATACTGCTGCGAGACGAATCTTTACCGTTCTAAACGCTCGCGGCCTCGACCTTTCGGCCACAGATATTCTCAAAGCCGATCTGCTGGAGCGGGCAGGCGCCGATAAGGAGTCATTCCTATCCCAGCGCTGGGAGGAAGTTGAAACAGCACTGGGCCGCGACAGATTCAGTGCTTTATTCACGCACATACGCATGATCTACGAACGTGACAAACCTCGTTCCGCGCTTGAAAGCGGTTTTTCCCTTCATGTACCAGTGTTTCGCGATAATCCTGTTGGGTTCATTGACACGGTTTTGGAGCCCTATGCTGACGCTCTGATGTTGGCAATGGATGATCAGAAGCTGCGCACGCGCTTCGGTGCGAAGAGCGCTGACCTAGTACGATCTTTGGAACGATTGGACAACCGAGATTGGTTACCGCCCCTGCTGCTTTGCCTGCGCCAGAGCAATGGTGGAGCTGATATCGACGTTCCAGAGTTTGTCTTCCGGTTAGAAAGACTTGCCTATTTTCTATTCTTGACCCGCGCTGATGTCAACGCACGGATGTCACGCTATGTCGATGTATTGGATGATCTAGACGTGCCAGCTGACCCCAAAGTCCGATCGTCCAATCGGGAGCGCTCCAAGGGTTTGGAAATTGAACAAACTGAAGCCACGATGCTCTTCAATGCGTTAGATGGCAATGTGTACCTTGTCCCCAAGATAGTTAAACCGCTCTTGCTTCGCTTGGAACAAGCCTCCAGCGATGGCTCGGCCAATTACAATTACCCGGTTATCTCGGTGGAGCATATCTGCCCGCAAACTATCTCGCCAGGCTCGCAGTGGGAGCAATGGTTCTCTGATACGAATGATCATGCAGCCTGGGTGCATAGCTTGGCAAACCTAGTACTGCTCAATACGCGTAAAAACTCCGCAGCGCAGAACTACGACTTCGACGTCAAAAAGACAAAGTATTTTGCATCTGGTGACTCATGCGCATTTACGCTCACCAACGAAGTGCGCAGCTATTCTCAATGGACGCTCGAAGAGCTAGAAGTCCGGAGGACCGAATTGCTTGAGCGATTGGCGAAGACCTGGCGCCTAGAGCCGAATCTTGAGAGGTGGTGGGGTGAGGATTAATGCGTAGAATTTAGATGGAGCGGGCTGAGGCTTTTTGAATTATTAACCCCATCGCCTGAAAGCGGAAGGTGTTGATAACACTTACACAGTTCCGTCTCCTGAGCATCTATAGGGTCTCAATGACCGATTCTGACCATTGCCGCCAGTCATCAACGGCGGCTATGGGGCGTTTTCTGACTCTCGCGACGGGCAGAAAATGATCCAAAACTGCCGAGCACGAACTGTGGTTCCGGGCCAGTGCTGAATCCAATTTTTGCGTCAATATCTTTCCAATAGCAATAAAGTATCAATTCACAGCTACGCATCACAGAGGCACAGCTTAACAGAATGAGTAAGCCTCCTACGGATTGTACATGTCAGTAATAATGGAGCTGCCAATGATTGCCGTGGCGTCTTCCTCGACAATTGCATAAAGAGGAAGCTCGCCAGGAAGTTCCAAGGGTGAAGCTCTATATACCGTTTTTCCTTCAATGGTTTCCTGGTAGTGAAAAATATCCCCCGACAAAGCAAGATCTACCAAGCCTTCCAATTGATTGATCAGGTCAAAAATGTCTTTTTTCCAACCTAGCTTAATTAGATCCAAAATTTTCGTGTGCCCATTATCTGCAATTGCAGACATGTATCCGAAGTGCCCCTCAATTAAGTTCTGTAAATTTTCAATCGCATGGTGGTAGTCGGTTATATAATAGTTTGATTTGGAGAAGTTCAGAATCCATCGCCCCACTATCTCACTTCTGTTTAGCGTAATACTATTTTTAATTGAGGTTCCTGCGTGTGTTTTCTTATCTGAAACACTTACGCCAAAGGTGCAATGCTTATTTTTTAGTGTGTTCTTTTCATAGTAAGACTGGCGGTATAGATCCTCTCCGTGGTTGCCCTCAACTTCTCCTACAAACCCGATTGTCTCCTCACCATTTGAGATGATAATGAAAAGATCGGAATATTTCAGGGTGCTGCCTATGCTATAACCTTGAATTATGCTGGTTCGCTTGGCTTTTATACCACCGGGCAAAAGCATTAGTAGATCCGTCTTGTCGTAATTGGCGTTGGCGTTGAACAACTCCGAGTCAGTTCCAACTTTGAATATATTCATTAGGGTTATATCAAAGCCATTGATATCAAAATCGCTCAATATGTTTTCACAGAGCTTTTTGAAGTGCGACAATCCTGATCTCGTCTTAAGGAAGTCCACCATTACATATTCGAAAGCATGATTCGATACTGTATTCTTCATGCCTTTAAAGAAACCACTCTCCCGAAGCTCACCTTTGTAATCTTGCAAGCTCTTGCTGCTACCCCATCCATGGGCAAGGTTTTTTTGGTATCGAATTGTCTTCAATATGGAGCAGTAAAATGCAGCCCAGTAAGAGGTAGTGTCCTCAACTAGGTTCTTAGCTGCCTGGGGCAATATGATTGATAGGTCGCTAGTCAAGCTAAATCTCCATATTTATATGACTATCAGCTAAGGATGGATTTTACATACCTATCCGGGGAGGAGCTGATTGTAAAAGTAGTTCTGGGAATCTAATATTACAATATTTGCATAGGCTTTAATGCGAGGATTCAGTTGTGAGCTTATCCCGACGGGGAAGAATATATCCTAGTAAGGAAGGTGGGGATAGGTGCAAGCTCAAAAGTACGGATTTTGCTGTGTTTTAGGAGGTAATAGAGTGTTGGGGGGATTTGCACCAACTCACAAGGGGAGAAAGAGCCTCGACCTGCCGGCCAGCTATTCGCGCGATTGTTGCGGCCTTCGAGCGGCTGCTATGGGTCGATTACCGCCCCTTACGACGGACAGCAATCGGCCAGTCAGATCATCCATGTCTTCGACATCGCGTTGCTGTATTGGAGCAAAGCACCAAGTCATATGACCCACCAGCCCAAGAAAGCACGCCTCATTGCTGCTATCACTGCGATGGCTCATGTGCGGCTTCCAACAACTATAATCTCATGCTGAGCGGTTTACTGGCATGTGGTCCACTTCTGAGCGAGGCTTTTGTGAGCGATTACGATTTTTCGCGGCTAAACGACAAAGAGTTCGAAGTCTTTTGCGCTGACCTGCTAAGCGCGAGGGAAGGGGTCAGATTCGAAAGATTCAAGCCGGGACGTGACGCTGGAGTGGATGGGCGCTTTTTTAGGTCCGAGGGGGATGAGTGGATTCTCCAGTGTAAGCATTGGATTTCGACGCCGTTAGAAAAGCTCGTTAAATCGATTGCGGACTCTGAAAGCCTTAAAGTTCAAAAATTATCGCCAAGTCGATATATCTTAGCCTTGTCTCACTCGCTTTCACTTAACGATAAAAAAATTTTGATGCAGAAGCTTTCGCCATTTGTTTTGTCTCCAGCAGATATACTGGGTCGACAGGATTTGAGTGATATACTCGCGAAGTGTCCAGATGTTGAAAGACGGCACTATAAGCTCTGGATTGCCAGTTCAAATGTTCTTGCGTATATGCTTAATAAGCCCATACATGATAGGAGCCAGTTTGAGCTTAGCGAGATAATTGAGGCCTCTAAGCTCTATGTGGCTACAGTAAACCATAATCAAGCGATTGATAAGCTGGAATCTACGAGTGTTGTTATCATCACGGGTCCAGCTGGCATTGGTAAGACAACATTAGCTGGGCAGCTAATTTTACAGTATGTCGCAGACGGCTTTGAGCTTTCGGTAATTTCTGATGATATTAAAGAGGCTGAGAGTATCTTCGACCCTGACTCAAAGCAAATTTTCTACTTTGATGACTTTTTGGGCCGCAACTACCTAGAAGCGCTTTCTGGCCATGAGGGCGCCAAGATTGTAGGTTTTATTAGGCGCATAGTCAAAAATCCACACAAGCGATTTGTATTGACGTCTCGAACCACTATTCTCAATCAAGGAAAAATTTTAAATGATGTTTTTCATCACTCAAATATAAATAGAAATGAGTTTGAGATTACACTTGAATCTTTGGAGAAGATCGATAAGGCCAAAATTCTTTACAGTCATATCTGGCATTCTGAAATAGATGCTGAATACGTTGAGCAGTTGTACTCGAATAAACGTTATCGAACTATTATTGATCATAAGAATTTTAATCCTCGGCTAATCCGATTTATTACCGATGCCCAGCGATTGGAGGATGTCCCATCCGGGTCTTACTGGACTCATATAACTGGTTTGCTAGATGATCCGTCTCAGCTCTGGGATCATCCATTTCAAGCGCAACTGGACGACTGCGGCCGAGCCTTGGTTTTGCTGGTCGCTATGAACGGGCGCGTGATTACTGAGCCTGAGCTTTCAGAGGCATTTGCACGATATCTAGGGAATCCAGGAGCCGCCGGTCTTACTGGGAAAAAAGATTTTCTACTAAACCTCCGTCACCTATCTGGTTCGATGCTCACGAGATTAGTAGTAAGCGAAAATCAGACTTTTATTCGGTTATTTAACCCGTCTTTAGGAGACTTCGTACTCAACAGATATGCCAGTAACACCCCTGTTTTACGACAGTGCTTTGGTAGCCTCAAGACACAATCTTCATTGAATACGCTGAAGGATATGCAGGATAACAAGATAATCAGCACTGGCGTGGCGACCGAAGTGATAGACCATATCTTTTCATCCGTTTTAGATATTAATTTTCTTGGGTCTAATGCCGAATTTGTAGCTCAATTATGTATTTCAAGGTCTGAGCTTGGTACAAAATTTAACTTATCAGATCAAAGCCTCTTAAAAGCGATTAATTTTATTGGCGGTGAGAGGTGTTGCCGATCCTTCTTGGCATCAGCACAAGTACTTTTATGGGCGCTGCGCATTGGCAGCGTTGATAAACTGACTGTGGAAGCATTCGTGGCTGGAGCATTCTCCAATGAACCAAATTATGACGAATTACTGATTTTAAGTCAGCTTGTCAAATGCTTTGCAGTTGTAGAGCATCAATCGCTTTACAATGCATATGACAAAGTCATTACGGATTACCTAATCGCGTCAGTGGAAGATGAGTTTCCAGATGCAGAGGTGTTTTCTGATAGTGGTTCGCAATCAGCCGCGCGCAGAAAATTTATGGAGTTAATGGATGAAAAAGCTGTCGAGTTGGGTGCTAATGATTCGTCCAGTGTGGCTGATAGTGTTGTAGAATTAGTTGATGTAGATAGATTTTACGATAAATATTTTAATGAAGCAGAGCATGAGCCAGATTATGAGTCTTATAGAGGTCAACGCGCGAGCTGGTCCGAGCGATCATTTAGTGCTATCGATCCAATTGACGATTTGTTTTCGCGTGATTAAACCATTTATCCTGAATTCATATTGCGGATGAATAATATGGTGGGTTTGATTCGCCCTTGGTTTCCAGTCACTTTCAAGGTCTGCATTTGGCCGATTCTGTTGAAAAAGTCGGCTTCGAATTCCACGGCAGAAAAGTAAGCGCCTGAGATTGAAATCTGAGTTTTGCGCAGAATGGTTCAGGAGTCTGATTTCAGGTAGCAGCGTGCAAACGAGATGTTTTCATCCATCAATATTCGAGCGTTTTGGGCAAGCCGACTGTTTTCAACAGAATCGGCCGAAAGCGGTCATGAGCCCACAGCCGCCACAGATCAGAAGCCGAAAAATCTGAAGGCTTGCTTGTAATGGGAGGATCTAACTAAGCGAAAGCTGCTTAAGCTTCCGCTTCTTCATCAACCGCTCTTTCTTTTGAGCTGGAGGTCTATGAAATCAAGCTCTGCCTTGATTGCATCAATCGTGAGCGTCTCAACCTTGGTGTCTTTGTTTGCTCTTGCGTTAAGCTTTTTCACTCCAGCCATGCCGACAATTATCCCGTTCAAATGCAGCTTTCGGGCCTTTAGGGAATCCGGCATCTGAGCACTATTCTGTGGTGGTTTATTCATGGTTAGACCGATGGTAGGCCCGAAGCAACATGCCCTCGCCGGTTGCTTCGGGGAAGGTTTGGGTTAGGCGGCCAACAGATCAATCAAGCTGTGTTGGCGCGAGATATCAGCAAGCTCTCGCCAGGTCCAGCTTCCGAAATTTTCGCCCTGTTCCGGTATGTCCAGCTTCATCAATGTAACCGGATCACGATCAATCAGATTACGTGCAGCCCACAGCTTACCGCCGGTTTCCAGCAGCGCTTTCGCGGCTTCGTTCCACTTTTCCTCTAACACTGTGTTCGCCAGATGAGCCGCTTGGTTCTCAATCTTGGCGCGTTCTTTTTGGGCCTCAGTGATGTGCAGATCAATCGTCACAAGCTCTTGCTCCAGTGCGGTGATGAGCAGTTGTTGGCGGCGGTGATGCTCAACCGCAGCCGTAAGATTTTTTGCTGCCTTTTGAGCTTCTGCGTTGGCGGCTTTCTCGCCCTCCACATCGCCCCAGGCGACAGCCTGCGCGTAAGCGGTGGCTGCGTCCGTTTCAGCTTGTCGAGCCTTTGCCATGTCTTCCTGATCGCTCTGGCGGACTTGCTGCAACCTGGTCTCGATGCTGCTGCGCTTTTCGTTAAGCTCCATCTCGTCGGCTTTCCAGTTCGCAATGCCGCTGAGGTAACCCGCAGCCAAGCTCTCACGGTTCGCCAGAGCCTCTAGGCGATCGATTTTTTGATTCACGCGATAGATCTCATGATCTCGTGAGTCGATGCGTCTTTTGTGATCGTTGATTTCATCTTGCACTGCCCGTTGACGGCCTGCTGGATAACCTCCGGGCTTTCCAGCGCTTCTTCGAAGGGCGCCAGGTCGCGCTGAATGCTCTCCATTTCGAGGGTCAGTGTGTCGCGGCGGTCTTTCAGTTCTTGGATAGTGTTCATCTGTATTGTCTCTGGTTACTGCGGTTGATAGGGATGGTTCTCGAACGGCTGGCGAGGCCGGAAATGAGCTGGCGCTACCTCAATCAGCAGGCATGCCGTCAGGCGGCCTTGGCCTCGCCTTCATCGTTCCCGGAACCGTCTTCACCACATAGCAGCGTTGACGTCCTAACCCTGGCAGGCGAATCGAGCTGTACGCCTTGCCGTCACTTCCCGGCTCAAGCACACCCCGTTGCAGCAGCTCCTTGTTCACCGCACTGATATTCATGCCCTTGAAGATCTCGGCCCTCCAAGCTTCCGGCAAGGGCATCGCCCATGCCGTGTTCCATCGTCTTGCGAAAGCCCAACCGATCAATCATGCGTGGGCCGTGCTCATCGATCTTGGCGGCGGCAGACTCCCACCAGGTAAAGCGGCTTTCTCCAAAACGCTCGATGACCTGTCTCAGCCGCGCCAAAATCGCATCACCCTCGAAATTTCCGACGCCGCCACGCTCGGCCAGCCACGCATGCAGGCATACGCGTATAGCGGTTGTGGTGGTGTCGTCCGCCAGCCGGTGACGCCGAACGCGGTGGCTAGCTCGCCAACAGCCGCGGCGAGGCCAAAGCGAAGGGCGGCGCACTGGGCTTGTCCACTGGCGGAGGCGGGCAGGTTTTGCGTGATGGACTGTTCAACCGTGTGGAGAACAATCACCGACCATCCGAGCATTTCCCCAGGCGCACACTGTGCGTGCAGGAAGGCGATGAGGGGTATGTGGTTACATGCGCCTTGACCACACCAGATGCGGTCTGCCATGGGCTGAGGTGGGGTGCGCGTGAGTTGTCGGCATAGAGACGTGAGTTGCTCGACTCTCGCCTGAGTACGTTCAGTAGTAGTCCTGTAAACGCCACTGAGATCACAAATGCCAAGCGGTAATTACGCTGTAACGGATAGCCAGAAACAAGAAAGCCCGCACAGGGCGGGCTTCTTGGGGTGTTTCGTAGACTGTCTGAGACAGCCAGAAACTAGTATGTGGTGCACCCGGCGGGATTCGAACCCACGACCCCTGCCTTCGGAGGGCAGTACTCTATCCAGCTGAGCTACGGATGCTTGTGCGGGCGACATCATACCCATGTCGACCTTGGGCGTCCATGCTGGTCTTTGGCCGTTCAAACGTAGGAATTTGCCGCGCAGAGGCCCTGCGCCGTGCGGTAGGGATCAACCCGGTGGAGCACGGGCCGATCACGCTGATCAGAAAAATCCGGTAAATGCGCGGTTTTCGTTCTTTTTTTCGAACAGACTATTGCCCTGCCCCCCCATTGATCCTAGGATTCGTTTGAGATTTCAAACGCTCTGTCTCCCGTGCGCTCTTTCACTTCCCGCGCGTGCTGGGGCTGATTTCCCTGACGGCAGCCCACAAGGCGCCTTTCAACAACTCTAATTCGCTCCGCGTGCGCGCGGTGCTGTTAAGGAAAGCCGACATGCAGCTCAAAGATACCCAGTTGTTCCGCCAACAAGCCTTTATCGATGGCGCTTGGGTGGATGCGGACAATGGTCAAACCATCAAGGTCAACAACCCGGCCACGGGTGAGATTATCGGCACCGTGCCGAAGATGGGCGCCGCTGAAACCCGCCGCGCCATCGAAGCCGCCGACAAGGCCTTGCCGGCCTGGCGTGCGCTGACCGCCAAGGAGCGCGCCAATAAGCTGCGCCGTTGGTTCGAACTGCTGATCGAAAACCAGGACGACCTCGGTCGCCTGATGACCCTCGAGCAAGGCAAGCCGTTGACCGAAGCCAAGGGCGAGATCGTCTACGCCGCTTCCTTTATCGAGTGGTTCGCCGAAGAAGCCAAGCGCATCTACGGTGACGTGATCCCTGGCCACCAGCCCGACAAGCGTCTGATCGTGATCAAGCAGCCGATCGGCGTGACTGCCGCGATCACGCCGTGGAACTTCCCGGCCGCGATGATCACCCGTAAAGCCGGCCCGGCCCTGGCCGCCGGTTGCACCATGGTGATCAAGCCTGCCTCGCAAACCCCGTTCTCGGCCCTGGCCCTGGTTGAGCTGGCGCACCGTGCCGGTATCCCTAAAGGCGTGCTGAGCGTGGTCACCGGCAGCGCCGGCGACATCGGCGGCGAGCTGACCAGCAACCCGATCGTGCGTAAATTGTCCTTCACCGGCTCGACCGAAATCGGTCGCCAACTGATGGCCGAATGCGCCAAGGACATCAAGAAAGTTTCCCTGGAGCTGGGTGGCAACGCGCCGTTCATCGTGTTCGACGACGCTGACCTGGATAAGGCCGTCGAAGGCGCGATCATCTCCAAGTACCGCAATAACGGCCAGACCTGCGTCTGTGCCAACCGCCTGTACATCCAGGATTCGGTGTACGACGCGTTCGCTGAAAAGCTCAAGGTGGCCGTGGCCAAGCTCAAGATCGGCAACGGTCTGGAAGAAGGCACCACCACGGGCCCGCTGATCGACGGAAAAGCCGTGGCCAAGGTTCAGGAGCACATTGCCGATGCCCTGAGCAAAGGCGCCAAGCTGTTGGCCGGTGGCAAGGTGATGGAAGGCAACTTCTTCGAACCGACCATCCTGGTCGACGTGCCGAAGAACGCTGCCGTGGCCAAGGAAGAAACCTTTGGCCCGCTGGCGCCGCTGTTCCGTTTCAAGGACGAAGCCGAAGTGATCGCGATGTCCAACGACACCGAGTTCGGCCTGGCGTCCTACTTCTATGCGCGTGACCTGGGCCGTGTGTTCCGTGTGGCTGAAGCCCTGGAATACGGCATGGTTGGCGTCAACACCGGGTTGATCTCCAACGAAGTGGCGCCGTTCGGCGGCATCAAGGCCTCGGGCCTGGGCCGTGAAGGCTCCAAGTACGGGATCGAGGACTACCTGGAAATCAAATACCTCTGCCTGGGCATCTAAGTTCTGTAAGGGATAAGCCCGGCAAGGGATTGCAGTAAACGCAAAGGGCACGAGAGCGCTGACCCTTTGCGTGTTTCACATCGTTATTCGTAGTGGCCGGGAAAGCTGTGGCAGTCGATCATCGCATGCTGCCGTAGTTGCCTCCCCGCCACGTATTCCTTGGACCACGCCACCCGATGAGTGGCGAATGAGGACTTTATGAGCAAGACCAACGCTTCCCTGATGAAACGCCGCGAAGCCGCTGTACCGCGCGGTGTTGGCCAGATTCACCCGATCTTCGCCGAATCCGCGAAGAACGCCACCGTGACCGACGTTGAAGGTCGCGAGTTCATCGATTTCGCTGGTGGTATCGCCGTGCTGAACACCGGCCACGTGCACCCGAAAATCATCGCGGCCGTGACCGAGCAGCTGAACAAGCTGACCCACACTTGCTTCCAGGTATTGGCCTACGAGCCCTACGTAGAGCTGTGCGAAAAAATCAACGCCAAGGTCCCAGGTGATTTCGCCAAGAAAACCCTGCTGGTCACTACCGGTTCCGAAGCGGTAGAAAACGCGGTGAAAATCGCCCGCGCCGCCACTGGCCGTGCCGGTGTCATCGCGTTCACTGGCGCCTACCACGGTCGTACCATGATGACCCTGGGCCTTACCGGTAAAGTCGTGCCTTACTCGGCCGGCATGGGCCTGATGCCAGGTGGCATCTTCCGCGCGCTGTACCCGAACGAGCTGCACGGCGTGAGCGTCGACGACTCCATCGCCAGCATCGAGCGCATCTTCAAGAACGATGCCGAGCCGCGTGACATCGCTGCGATCATCATCGAGCCAGTGCAGGGCGAAGGCGGTTTCTACGTCGCGCCTAAAGCCTTCATGAAGCGCCTGCGTGAACTGTGCGACAAGCACGGCATCCTGCTGATCGCTGACGAAGTGCAAACCGGTGCCGGCCGTACCGGTACTTTCTTCGCCATGGAACAGATGGGCGTCACTGCCGACCTGACCACCTTCGCCAAATCCATCGCCGGCGGTTTCCCGCTGGCCGGTGTGTGCGGCAAGGCCGAATACATGGACGCCATCGCCCCAGGTGGCCTGGGTGGCACCTACGCGGGTAGCCCGATCGCCTGCGCGGCGGCCCTGGCCGTGCTGGAAGTGTTCGAAGAAGAGCATCTGCTGGATCGCTGCAAAGCCCTTGGCGAACGTCTGGTCACCGGCCTCAAGGCCATCCAGGCCAAGTACCCGGTGATCGGCGACGTGCGTGCCCTGGGCGCCATGATCGCGATCGAGCTGTTCGAAGGTGGCGACACCCACAAGCCAAACGCCGCTGCCGTCTCCGCCGTGGTGGCCAAGGCGCGTGAGAAGGGCTTGATCCTGCTGTCCTGCGGCCCTTACGGCAACGTGTTGCGCATCCTGGTGCCGCTGACCGCGCCGGACGAGCAACTGGACAAAGGCTTGGCAATCATCGAAGAGTGCTTCTCCGAGCTGTAATCGGAAGCTGGCCTGTTCGTAAAGAAACCCGCTTCGGCGGGTTTTTTTGTGCCCGAGGCAGCACATTCAGGCGTTGTTCATTGTACGCAGGCGGCGGCATTGACTAAGGTTGCAGGCATTGCCGATGGAGCGTGCAGATGACTGCTGTTGTTTTACCCGCTGTACCCCGTGTGCTGATTGCCGAGGCAGACCCTTGGTCGCGGGATCTGCTCAAGCAAGTCTTGCTGAATGTGCGCTGTGACGCGCGGCTGGATGTGTGTGCCGATGGGCAGCACGCGGCCACGTTGCTGCGCGAAAAACACTACGACCTGATCCTGGCGGATTGGGAACTGCCGGGCATCGATGGCCTGAGCCTGCTGCGCGACGTACGCCAGCAGCGCCGCTCGCCCGTGCTGCCCTTCATTCTGCTGAGCAGTCGCAATGACAGCGCCAGCGTACGCGAAGCCTTGCCCCTGGCGCCCACGGCCTATCTCACCAAGCCCCTGAACTTGGATGGCCTGACCCAGCGCCTGCAAGACTTGCTGCTCAACGAAGGCGAAAGCGTGTATTGCGAAGTGCCGGCGCTGACGCCGGGCATGACCTTGCCGGCGTTCCTCGAACGTCGCCGCGACGCCTGCGATGGTGCGCCGTTGCGGGTCGATGTGAGGGCGGCCGTGCAGCACAGCCTTGGGCCTGAGGGCCTGGACCTCAAGCAGCTGGAAGATCAGGTGCGCATGGACCCGCAGATTACCGCCGTACTGATCGCCGCCGCCAACAGTGCCGGCCATCACGGCACGCCCGTGCAAACCCTGGCGGCAGCCCTGCACAAACTGGCGGCCGGGCAAAGCATGAACCTGATCCTCGGCCTGGCGCTCAAGCACAATGTGGTATTGGGCGACCCAGCCCTGGTGGCCTACGCCGAGCGCTACTGGCAGGTGTCCCAGGACACCGCCGACTACGCCCGGCGCCTGGCGCGCATGTTGGAACTGGACCACGAACGCTGTTACAGCGCCGGCATCCTGCATCGGCTGGGCGACCTGGCCTTGCTGCGCTGCCTGGAAGACTGGCGCCAGGGCGGCGGAGCCCTGGATGACGAAGCCATCGGCGAGTCCCTGTACACGTTTGGTGCCGCTTATGGCTCGGCACTGCGCGCACGTTGGCGCTTGCCGTTGGAGCTGCGCCAACTGATCGCCGCGATCTATTCCCTGGAGGGTGGGGTGTATGCCCGGGATGCGCTGGTGGTGCACCTGGCCGCGCAAATGGCGCGCTTGACCGAGCGAGAAGGGTTGGAAGAGTTGGCCAGAAGTAAAACGGCACGCTTGCTGAAAGTGGGGTTGTCGGAGCTGATGCGGTTGCGCAAGGCCTAGAGAACGATGACATTCAAGTATGGGAGGTGCAGTGCTGTCGCGCAGCAAACTGAACCCCCTGTGGCGAGCGGGCTTGCCCCGCGTTGGGCTGCGCAGCAGCCCCAATAAGGCCACCGCATTTCTTCTGGTAGAACCGGGAGACTGGTTTTAGGGCCGCTACGCGCCCCAACGCGGGGCAAGCCCGCTCGCCACAACGGCCCGCTTGCCACAACAGCTCGCGCGCCACAAAAATACGCTCGTTTAAGGAAAGGTTTTAATCCTTCATTTGATCTGATCTTCTAACCCGCAACCACGCGATTCTTGCCCTGCCGCTTGGCTTCGTACATCGCCGCATCGGCGCGGGCGAACAGGCTGTCCAGGGTTGAATCTTCGTCGGTGAGGCTGGCCAGGCCCTGGCTGACGGTCACGGTGAACGCCTGGCCTTCGTAGCTGAAATTCAGGGCCTGGATCTCTTTGCCCAGGCGTTCGGCCACTTGCAACGCCATCTCCGGTGCGCATCCAGGCAGTACGGCGGCAAACTCTTCACCGCCAATGCGCCCGAACAGGTCGCCACGGCGCAATACGCCTCGACCGCTCTCGGCGATGCGGCGCAGCACCTGGTCGCCCTCCAGGTGGCCGTAGGTGTCGTTGACGTCCTTGAAATCATCGATGTCCAGCAACAGGAACGCCAGCGGCGCGCCTTGGGCGCGGGCGCTGTCGAAGGCCTGCTTGGCACATTCGAAAAAGTGCCGGCGGTTGCTGCTCTGGGTCAGTACGTCGGTGGTGGCCAGCCGGTGCAGTTCCATCTCCAGCTGCTTCTTTTCGGTGATGTCTTCGGCTATGCCCACCACGATCACCGGTTCGCCCGGTCCGACCTGCTGGTTGATGTAGCATTTGTCGCTCAACCAGCGAATTTGCCCGTCGGCGGTGATGATGCGGTACTCACGGTCTTCCACGGCACCGTGGTCCAGCACGCGGGCCAGGCTGTATTCGGCGTAGTCGAGGTCTTCGGGGTGAATGCTGTTGCGCCATTCCCGATAGTCGGCGAGCAGCAGGCCGGCCGGGCGTCCAAATATCCGCTCATAGGCCGGGCTGACGTACAGCACGCGGCGCGTCTGCCAATCGACGGCCCACAGCACGGCGTTTACGCTGACCAGCAGTGAACTCAGTAATTGCTCGCGCTCACTGAGCCGTTCGACTTCGCCCTGGGCATGCATGAGCGCCAGCAAGGTCGCCGCCGCTGCGGGTCGGGGCGGCTCTGTGGTGGGCGGATCGGACAGGTAGGGTTTTTCGTGGACCATCGGCACAACTCTCTCTGGGCGCGCCGCAGGATTCAGCAGCGGTCACAACAAGGGGCCACCATGATGGCGAAGTGTTGTTTGAGAGGGACGAATTGCAGCGAAGTTCCGTCATCAGGGGCGATTAGGACGGATTAGCGCGTGTCTGGAGAATGACGTCAAAAAAGTGATTGCGGGGGAGGGCAGGCCCCTCCCCCTGCATCATCAGACCGCCGCAGGGCGCAGCGAATAGGTTTTCAGCTGGTGGGCAAAATCGCGCAGGGACTGAATACCACTGGCCTCTGCCTCATGCACCCATTCCTTGATTGCTGCCAGCATGTCGTGGCCATTGGAGCTGGTCTTGAGCCAGATCTGCTGCAGTGCCAGGCGTTTTTCGTAGATCACGGTCAGCGCGTGGCTGTGTTCCAGCATGCTCTGGATACGCAGGTGATGGCGGTCATCCAGCAAGCTGGTTTCCCGCGACAGCAGGCGCTTGGCGCGGTGGAACTGGTGGCGCACCGAGTGATCGACCTTTTCCAGCTCTTGCTTGACCAGTGGGCCGATCACCAGCTTGCGGTACTGGGCCATGATCTGGAAGCGGTTGTTGAGGATCGCCATGGCGGTGTCCATGTCCAGGTGGCCCTTGCCTTCCACGCGGTGGGCAATCGGTGCCACGCGCTGTACCTTGGCCAGGCGCAGGAAGCTGAACACCTTGATCCACGCCCAACCCAGGTCGAACTCCCACTTTTTCACCGACAATTTGGCGGAGTTGGGATAGGTGTGGTGGTTGTTGTGCAGCTCTTCGCCACCGACGATGATGCCCCATGGCACCAGGTTGGTCGCCGCATCGCGGCATTCGAAGTTACGGTAGCCGATGGCATGGCCGAGGCCGTTGATCACGCCGGCGGCCCAGAACGGAATCCACATCATCTGGATCGCCCAGATGGTGATGCCGATGGTGCCGAACAGCAGCAGGTCGATCACGCCCATGATCGCCACGCCCAGCAACGGGTACGGCGTGTAGAGCTTGCGTTCAAGCCAGTCGTCCGGGCAGTTCTTGCCGTAGATGCGCAGGGTCTCGGGGTTTTCCGCCTCGGCCCGGTACAGCTCGGCACCTTTGCGCAGTACGGTGGACAGGCCTTTGATCACCGGGCTGTGGGGGTCGTCGACGGTTTCGCATTTGGCGTGGTGCTTGCGGTGGATAGCGGTCCACTCGCGGGTGTTCTGCGCCGTGGTCAGCCACAGCCAGAAGCGGAAGAAGTGTTTCAGGCCGGCATTGAGCTCCAGGGAGCGATGGGCTGAATAGCGGTGCAGATAGACGGTGACCGCAACGATGGTCACGTGGGTCATCAACAGAGTGACTGCCACCAGTTGCCAGGCCGACAAGTCAAGAAAACCGTTGTACCACATAGGCTGTATGGCCCTCAGATAAAGAAAAAAACAGCTCACGCATTATCACTAAGCCTACAGAGAAAACCAGCCACCCTTTCAGATAGGAGTGACTGGATGTTTCTTATTCTATAATCCGCAGCCTTTGTAGGGCGAATCTGGCTTTTTAGTAAGGACTACTAACCATATGCTGTTTTCATACCGAGGCGCCCGCCGTGCCGGGTTGGTATATCTGCTGGTTTCGATGCTGTGGGTTGGGCTCACTCAACGGGTATTGATCGAGTTTCTCGATAATCCCAGCGAGCTGAACCAATGGCTGCAGGTGCGCGGCTATGTGTGGGTGGCGCTCAGTGCCCTGGCGATCTACCTGATTTGCGCGCGCTTTGCCCGGGCCAATCTGCTTGCCCAGCCCCTGAAAGAAAACCGCGAGCGCCTGCGCCAGGCGGCTGCTGTATTCGATTGCACCCGTGAAGGCGTACTGGTCACCGACGCCCGTGGGCTGATCGTGCATGTGAACCGCGCCTTTATGGCGATCACCGGTTATCGGCGCGAAGACGTCATGGGCCAGCAACCGAGCCTGTTCAAGTCCGGGCGCCATTCGTCGAGTTTTTATCAACAGATGTTCCAGACCCTGGAGCGAACCGGCGAATGGAGTGGCGAAATCTGGAACCGGCGCAAAAGCGGCGAAATTTATCCACAGTGGCAAACCATCCGCGTGATCCATGATGATCACGGCCAGCTCAGTCATTACGTCGCGGTGTTTTCCGATATCACCGCGATCAAGGATTCCGAGCACGAACTGGCCCACCTCGCCCACCACGACCCCCTGACCGGCCTGCCCAACCGCCTGTTGTTCACCGACCGCGCCGAGCAGGCACTGGCCTCGGCGCAGGTCCACAAGCGCGGCTGCGCCTTGCTGTTGCTTGACCTGGACCACTTCAAGATCATCAACGACAGCCTCGGCCATAACGTCGGCGACCAACTGCTCAAGCAGGTCAGTGAACGCCTTGCGGGTCTGTTTGGCCCGGGTGTCACCCTGGCACGCCTGGGTGGGGATGAGTTCGCCGTATTGGTGGAAAGTTGTCCACAGGTGGTGCAGGCCGCCGCGCTGGCGCAACGCATACTCGATGCTTTGCGGGAGCCGTTCATCTTCGACGGCCATCAGTTGTTTATCAGTGCAAGCATCGGTATCAGCCTGTTCCCCAGTGATGCCCTGAGCGCCGAACAGTTACTGCGCAACGCCGATTCCGCGCTGTTCAAGGCCAAGAGCGTGGGCCGCGAAGGTTACGCCCTGTACACCGAAGAGCTGACCGCCCACGCGCAGAACCGGGTGGAAATCGCCAGCGAACTGCGCCGCGCGCTCGAACAGCAAGAGCTGCGCGTCTACTACCAGCCGGTGCATGATCTGCACAACAGCCGCCTGATCGGTGTCGAAGCGCTGGTGCGCTGGCAACACCCGGAGCGCGGCCTGGTGCCGCCGGTCGAGTTCATCCCCATCGCCGAACGGACCGGGCTGATCGCCGATATCGACGCCTGGGTCATGGACCAGGCCTGTCGCCAAATGTGCCAGTGGCTGGCCGATGGCGTGCAACTGAGCTTTATCGCCATCAATGTCTCCAGCCGCCTGTTCGCCCGACGCGAGCTGTATGAGCAAGTGGCGCAGGTGCTGCACACCACTGGCCTGGACCCCGCCTTTCTGGAGCTGGAAGTCACCGAGAGCGCAGTGATGGAAGACCCTGAAGTGGCGCTGGAACAACTGCACCGCCTGCGCGAACTGGGCTTGCGCCTGGCCATCGACGACTTTGGCACTGGCTATTCCTCGTTGTTGCGCCTCAAGCGCCTGCCGGTGCAGAAGCTCAAGATCGACCAAGGGTTTGTTGCCGGGTTGCCGTGGGACGAAGATGACGCCGCGATTGTGCGGGTGGTCATCGCCCTGGCCAAAAGCATGGGCATGCAGGTGCATGCCGAGGGCATTGAACAGGTGGAGCAGGCCCGGTTCTTGTTGGAGCAAGGCTGCGATATGGGGCAGGGGTATTGGTTTGGGCGGCCAATGCCGGCGCAGGACATTGATTGGCAGCGCGCCCCGCCAATCCAGACCTGAAATGCAGTCAAATGTGGGAGTTAAGCGTACATCGCCTTCTGTAGGAGCGAGGGGGACGCCTAGTTCTTGCTCGCGAAAAACCTCAACGATAACGCGTGTGTCCTGAATGAACTCGGTGCCTGTGAGTTTTTCGCGAGCAAGCTCGCTCCTACAAAAAGCCTTCAGCAAGCCCCCTCCCACATTCGGAACTTCACAAGGCGTTATTTCGGCGCTCGGGCGCAAAACCCTCGCGCAACCCCGCGTCCTGCCAGAAAATTCTTTCTGGTTATATAAACATTCTTAAATAGTATTTTTAAGAATATCCGCGCTTATCTACTATCGCCCTCACGCCGCAAGCAGTGCCGCCACTGCGAGGCACTATTCATTTCAGGAGCGAGACCATGAGCGCATCTCTACGTAGCGTCGACGGCCAGGACGAAGCAGCCATTTTGCGTGAGATCCAGAGCGCCCTGCGCGATCTGCGGTTTGGCGCGGTGGAAATCACGGTGCACAACGCCCAAGTGGTACAGATCGAACGCAAGGAAAAATTCCGTCTGCAGAACCCGGGGAACAAACCGAGCTAGGCAAGAACGGCGATAGACCCGCAACTATAAGAAAAAGCCAACACCCCCAGAATTTCAGGAGCTTCTATGTCGTCGATTCGCCGTTATGCCCTGGCCGCCTTGGCCAGTGCCGTGTTTGCCGGTTCCGCCGTTGCCAAGGACTACGAGTTGCTCAACGTCTCGTATGACCCTACCCGTGAGCTGTACCAGGACTACAACGCTGAGTTCACCGCCTTCTGGAAACAGTCCCACCCCGGCGACAACGTCAAGATCCAGCAATCCCACGGTGGTTCGGGCAAGCAAGGCCGGGCCGTGATCGACGGCCTGCGCGCCGACGTGGTGACCCTGGCCCTGGCCGGTGACATCGACGAAATCGCCAAGCTGGGCAAGACCCTGCCGGAGAACTGGCAGACCCGCCTGCCGGACGCCAGCACCCCATACACCTCGACCATCGTGTTCCTGGTGCGCAAGGGCAACCCCAAAGGCATCAAGGACTGGGGCGACCTGATCAAGAAAGATGTGTCGGTGATCACTCCGAACCCGAAAACCTCCGGCGGTGCGCGCTGGAACTTCCTCGCCGCCTGGGCCTATGGCCTCAAGGCCGGTGGCAGCGAAGCCAAGGCCCAGGAGTACGTGAAAGAGCTGTTCAAGCACGTACCGGTTCTGGACACGGGTGCCCGTGGTTCGACCATCACCTTCGTCAACAACGGTCAGGGTGACGTGTTGCTGGCCTGGGAAAACGAGGCGTTCCTGGCGCTGAAAGAAGATGGCGGCGCCGACAAGTTCGATATCGTCGTGCCTTCCCTGTCGATCCTCGCCGAGCCGCCAGTGGCCGTGGTCGACAAGAACGCCGAGAAAAAGGGCAACACCGAAATCGCCACTGAATATCTGAAGCACCTGTACAGCCCAGCTGGCCAGGAGATTGCAGCCAAGAATTTCTACCGCCCACGCGATGCAAAAGTGGCTGCCAAATACGCCCAGCAGTTCCCGAAACTGGACCTGGTGACTATCGACAAAGACTTCGGCGGCTGGAAAACTGCCCAACCGAAATTCTTTAACGACGGTGGCGTGTTCGACCAGATCTACACGGCGCAGTAAGCCAAAGTACCTGTAGGAGCGAGGGGGACGCCTAGTTCTTGCTCGCGAAGATCGTCAATGATGACGCGGGCATTCTGAATGAACGCGGTGCCCTTGAGTTCTTCGCGAGCAAGCTCGCTCCTACAGTGGTTTCTACCTTTAACCAAGGACTCTTATGTCGCGTCGTATTTCCCCCGTCATACCCGGCTTCGGGCTGACGCTGGGCTACACCGTGGTGTACCTCAGCCTGATCGTACTCATCCCCCTCGCGGCGATGTTTGTACATGCCGCTCAACTCACCTGGGATCAGTTCTGGAACATCATCTCCGCACCCCGTGTGCTGGCGGCGTTGAAACTGAGCTTCAGCACCGCGTTGTACGCCGCGCTGATCAACGGTGTGATCGGCACGCTGCTGGCCTGGGTGCTGGTGCGCTACACCTTCCCCGGCCGCAAGATCATCGACGCGATGATCGACCTGCCGTTCGCCCTGCCCACCGCCGTGGCCGGTATCGCGCTGACCGCGCTGTACACGCCGACCGGCCTGGTCGGTCAGTTCGCCGCCGACCTGGGTTTCAAGATCGCCTACAGCCCCTTGGGCATCACCCTGGCGCTGACCTTCGTCACGCTGCCGTTCGTGGTGCGCACGGTGCAGCCGGTGCTCGCCGATATCCCCCGGGAAGTCGAAGAGGCCGCCGCCTGCCTGGGCGCCAAGCCGTTGCAGGTGTTCCGCTATATCCTCGTGCCCGCGTTGCTGCCCGCCTGGCTGACCGGCTTCGCCCTGGCGTTTGCCCGGGGTGTCGGTGAGTATGGTTCGGTGATTTTCATCGCCGGCAACATGCCGATGAAGACCGAGATCCTGCCGCTGCTGATCATGGTCAAGCTCGACCAATACGACTACCGCGGCGCCACGTCCATCGGTGTGCTGATGCTGGTGGTTTCCTTTGTCCTGTTGCTGCTGATCAACTTGTTGCAGCGGCGCATCGAACGTCCATAAGGAGGCGCGGAACATGTCCCAATCGTCTATTTCCGCTGCAGCCTCGGCCAACGCAGCCCGCCGTGGCAGCGCTGTTTCCCGGCGCATCCTGATCGGCCTGGGCTGGCTGGTGTTCTTCCTGTTCCTGTTGCTGCCGCTGTTTATCGTGGTGTCCCAGGGCTTGAAGAACGGCCTCGGTGCGTTTTTCACCGCGATCCTTGAGCCGGACGCGTTGTCCGCGCTGAAGCTCACGGTGATCGCCGTGTTGATTTCGGTGCCGCTCAACCTGGTATTCGGCGTCAGTGCCGCCTGGTGCGTGAGCAAGTACTCGTTCCGTGGCAAAAGCATCCTGGTGACGCTGATCGACCTGCCGTTCTCGGTCTCGCCGGTGATCGCGGGCCTGGTCTACGTATTGATGTTCGGCGCCCAGGGCCTCTTCGGACCCTGGTTGCAGGCGCATGACATCCAGATCGTGTTCGCCTTGCCCGGCATCGTGTTGGCGACCATCTTCGTGACCGTGCCCTTTGTCGCCCGTGAACTGATCCCGCTGATGCAGGAACAGGGCACCCAGGAAGAAGAGGCCGCGCGCCTGCTGGGCGCCAATGGCTGGCAGATGTTCTGGCATGTGACCGTGCCGAATATCAAATGGGGCCTGATCTACGGCGTGGTGTTGTGTACCGCGCGGGCCATGGGTGAGTTCGGCGCGGTGTCGGTGGTGTCCGGCCACATTCGTGGGGTCACCAACACCTTGCCGCTGCACGTCGAGATTCTCTACAACGAATACAACCACGTCGCCGCCTTTGCGGTGGCGAGCCTGCTGCTGATCCTGGCGCTCTTCATCCTGCTGCTCAAGCAGTGGAGCGAGAACCGTATTAACCGCCTGCGCGCCGCAGCGGCTGAGGAATAAGTCATGTCGATCGAAGTCCGTAATGTCAGCAAGAACTTCAACGCTTTCAAGGCCCTGGACAGCATCAATCTGGATATCCAGAGTGGCGAGCTGGTGGCGTTGCTGGGCCCCTCCGGCTGTGGCAAGACAACGTTGCTGCGCATCATCGCCGGCCTCGAAACCCCGGATGCCGGCAGCATCGTGTTCCACGGTGAAGATGTCTCCGGCCACGACGTACGTGATCGCAATGTCGGGTTTGTGTTCCAGCACTACGCGCTGTTCCGCCATATGACCGTGTTCGACAACGTTGCCTTCGGCCTGCGCATGAAGCCGAAGAACCAGCGTCCGAACGAAAGCCAGATCGCGGCCAAAGTCCACGAACTGCTGAACATGGTGCAGTTGGACTGGCTGGCCGACCGTTACCCGGAACAACTCTCCGGTGGCCAACGCCAGCGTATCGCCCTGGCCCGCGCCCTGGCGGTAGAGCCCAAAGTGCTGTTGCTGGATGAACCGTTCGGCGCCCTCGACGCCAAGGTGCGTAAAGAGCTGCGCCGCTGGCTGGCGCGCCTGCACGAAGACATCAACCTGACGTCGGTGTTCGTGACCCACGACCAGGAAGAGGCCATGGAAGTCGCCGACCGCATCGTGGTGATGAACAAGGGGGTGATCGAACAGATCGGCTCACCGGGCGACGTCTACGAAAACCCGGCCAGCGATTTTGTGTACCACTTCCTCGGCGACTCCAACCGCCTGCACCTGGGTGAAGACCAGCATGTGCTGTTCCGCCCCCATGAAGTGTCGCTGTCACGTCATGAGCTGGAAGACCACCACGCCGCCGAAGTGCGCGATATTCGCCCCTTGGGCGCGACCACGCGGGTGACGTTGAAGGTTGAAGGCCAAAGCGAGCTGATCGAAGCCGAAGTGGTGAAAGACCACGACAGCCTGACCGGCCTGGCCCGTGGCGAGACCCTGTTCTTCAAGCCCAAGGTCTGGCAAAAAGCGTGATAACTCCGCACTACCCAATGTGAAAATGGAACCAAATGTGGAAGGGGGCTTGCCCCCGATAGCGGTGTGTCAGCTAACGAATACTTGGCTGAAGGACCGCAATCGGGGGCAAGCCCCCTCCCACATTTAGATTTCTCTCGGCTTTAGATCGCGGCGCGCCACCGGGCCTGAGCGTTGCTCAATGTCCGCCTTCAGGTCATGCCGCAACCCCAGCAGAAACGCCAACTCCGCCACCACAAACAGCGGCCCGACAATCAGCCCCGACACATCATCCACAAACGCCGGTTTCTTGCCCTCGTAGTAGTGCCCGACGAACTGAATCACCCAGCCCACCACGAACATGCCGATGCCGCTGCCGAGCCACACCTGCGTGCTGTGCGCGGCCAGCTCATGCCCGGCCCACACTGACAGCCCCATCAGCACCGTCATCAACACACCCAGGGCCAGTTCCAGGCGTAGGTAAAACCACGCCGCCAGCAGCGCGACCAAGACGGCCGGCGATAGCCAGAACCCGGCCAGCGGCCATTCCGGGCGTGAAAGCAGCACCGCGACGGCCACCACGATCAGCGGGATGCCGATAAAGTGGCTGGCGATATTGCGCGGGTCGCGGTGGTAGGCGGCGTATTGACTGAGGTGGTCGACGAGGCTTTTCATTGTTGTTCCTCCTGTAGGATGTTTGATCATGCCCTGTCAGCCTGCGACTAACTGTCAGTTGGGCGACAATCTTCGGAGTTCCCATGGATGCGACGCAATGGCACGCCCGGCTGGCCGTCGGTCACTGGTTCAGTCACTTGCCTGTACCTTTCCAGCATAGTCTGCTGGCCCGTGCCCGGCTGCGGCAGCTGACGGCGGGACAATACCTGTTCAAGCGAGGTGATCCGCCCTGTGGCTTGTATGCGGTGCTTGAAGGCACCTTGCGTGTCAGTGCGGTGAACGAGCACGGCAAGGAAGCGCTGTTGAGCCTGGTGGGCGCGCCCTATTGGTTCGGCGAAATCTGCCTGTTCGACGGCTTGCCGCGCACCCACGACGCCTGTGCCACGGGGCCGTGCACGCTGGTGCAGGTGCCGCAGCAGGCGTTGCTGAAGATCCTCGAGGAGTCCCCCCAGTACTGGCGTGACCTGGCCTTGTTGATGAGCCAGAAGCTGCGCCTGAGTTTTATCGGCCTTGAACAGCTCAGCCTGATGCCTGCCTCGGTCCGCCTGGCCCACCGGCTGTTGATGATCGTTGAGGGTTACGGCGACATGGAACCGTCAAAACGCGTGCTGCAACTGCCCCAGGAAGACCTGGCGGCGATGTTGAGCCTGTCGCGCCAGACCACCAATGCCTTGCTCAAGGACCTGCAAGCCCAGGGCATCGTGCGCCTGGGCTACGGCGAGATCGAAATCCTCGACGCACAGCGGCTACGAGAGGCGGCGCACACCTGAGGGTGTTAGCCTGCAACCCTGATCAATCGAGGTGTGTTATGCGCGTGCTGTTAGTGGAACATGAATCCGAAGAGGCACAGCGGATGGCCCAGGGCTTGAACGAGGCGGGCTACACCGTGGAAGTCGCGGCCAACGGCATGGCGGCGCAGCGGTTTGTCGAAAGCGCGGAGTACGACCTGGTAATCCTGGATGTCATGCTGCCGGGCTTGAATGCCTGGAAGTTGCAGCAGGCGATTCGGCAGAAGGGCGAAACGCCGGTGTTGTTCCTGACCACGCCGGGTGGAATTGAAGATCGCCTGCGCGGGCTGGAATTGCACGAGGATGATTACCTGCTCAAGCCGTTTGCGGCCAAGGCATTGGTGATGCGGGTCAAGAAACTGTTGCGGCGGGACCGGAGCCGCTGAATGATCCCGTGACGGTAGTGCCCGAACGATCGCCATCGGGGGCAAGCCCCCTCCCACAGTTGAAATGCGTTGCCCTGTGGGAAGGGGCTTTGCTCAAGCCGTTTGCGGCCAAGGCATTGGTGATGCGGGTCAAGAAACTGTTGCGGCGGGATCGGAGCCGCTGAATGATCCCGTGACGGTAGTGCCTGAACGATCGCCATCGGGGGCAAGCCCCCTCCCACAGGGGAACGCATTTCAACTGTGGGAGGGGGCTTGCCCCCGATGAGGCCTTCAGCCACCCCGCAAATCCACCTACCGCAACCCATCCCGAAACTGCCCCGGCGTCATCCCCGTCCAGCGCTTGAACGCGCGATTAAAGCTGCTGGTATCAGCAAACCCGAGCAGATGACTGATCTCCGCCAATGAGCACTGCGGATCACGCAAGTGCAGCAGCGCCAGGTTTTCCCGGCATTCATTGAGCAACGCATCAAAGCGACACCCCTCGTCCGCCAGATGCCGTTGCAAACTGCGCAAACTCAAATGCAACGCCTGGGCAATCCGCTCGGCATTCGGCTCGCCATCGGGCAGTTGCGCCTCGATGGCCGCGCGCACCTTGCGTTCCCAGGTCAGCGGTTGCAGTTGGGCGAGGGTGCGTTTGAGCACGGTTTCGTTGTGTTCGGCCAGTTCCGGGTTGGCATCGTCCAGGTGGCTGTCGAAATCCCTGGCGGCGAATTCGAGGCGGTCTTCCTCGGCGCCGAAAAACACCGGGGCGCGGAACACCGTGTGCCAGGGCTTGGGGTCGGCGGGTTCCGGGCGCCGTAGGTAAACCGCCAACGGCGCATAGTCGCGGCCCAGGCGATTGCGGCAGGTGCGCACATAGATCGCGGCAAATGCATCGATGGCTTCCAGCGCCGGCGCCGGGCTGCCCGGCGGTTGCAGCAGCCGAAAGCGGTAGCGCTCGCCTTCCCGGCTCAGCTCCAGCGTCAGGGCATCGCTGACCACCTGGTGATAACGCACGATGCGTTCGAACACCTCGCGCAGGCTGCCGCTGGCCACCAACGCATAGCCCAACGCATGAAAGGTGGTCGGGCTGACAAACCGCGACACCCGCAAGCCGATCGCCGGGTCGTTGCTGGCCTGCACCGCCAGTTCCCATAGCCGGGTGGTGGCCGACAACGGGTAGCGCGCATTGGGGTCGTCCATCTGCTGGGGGTCGAGACCGGCCTGGGCGCACAGGGCGGCGCTGTCGAGGCCCAGGGCGTCGAGCTGCTTGCGCAGTGCGCGGGTCCAGCTGGCGAGGGAAGTCGGTTCGGTCATGGCGATTGGCGCTTGCGGTCAACAGGTTGGCGTCCGGGGCTAGCGTCCTGCCGGATCGCTTGGGGCAGGATGGACACATCAGTAAACAAGAGGATGGAAGCATGGACGGTACTTCTGCAAGTCCCCAGCAGATGAACGCGCAACAGCGTTCGGCGCATATCCGTGAGGTGGTGCTGGCCGAAGGCGTGCGCTTGCGCCAGCAGCACCCCTGGCTGTTGCATCAAGACGCATTGGGCGCGGGCATACTGGCGTTTGCCTTGGCCGGCATGATCGGCTCGGCGGCGCTCTACATCACGGGGGCCATGGCCTGGTGGGTGTGCCTGTTGCTGAACGCGTTCCTGGCCTCACTGACCCACGAGCTGGAACACGACCTGATCCACAGCATGTATTTTCGCAAGCAGCGCCTGCCGCACAACCTGATGATGGGCCTGGTCTGGCTGGCGCGGCCGAGCACCATCAACCCGTGGATTCGCCGGCACCTGCACCTCAATCATCACAAGGTCTCCGGCACCGAGACCGATATGGAAGAACGCGCCATCACCAACGGCGAGCCCTGGGGCTTGGCGCGGTTGCTGATGGTGGGCGATAACGTGATGTCGGCGTTTATCCGCATGCTGCGCGCCAAGACCTGGGACCACAAACTCAAGATCCTCAAGCGTTCGCTGCTGGTGTATGCGCCGCTGGCGTTGCTGCATTGGGGCGCGTGGTACGTGTTCCTCGGTTTTCATGCCGCCAACGGCATCGCCAGCCTGCTGGGCACGCCGATCGCCTGGTCCGCCGGTACCTTGCAGGTGATGCACGTGATCGATATCGCGGCCGTGGTGATCATCGGCCCCAACGTGCTGCGCACCTTTTGCCTGCACTTCGTCAGTTCCAACATGCACTACTACGGCGATGTTGAGCTGGGCAATGTGATCCAGCAGACCCAAGTACTCAACCCCTGGTGGATGTGGCCATTGCAGGCGTTCTGCTTCAACTTCGGCAGCACCCACGGGATTCACCATTTTGTGGTCAAGGAACCGTTCTACATCCGCCAGATGACGGCCAAGGTGGCGCATAAGGTCATGGCTGAGATGGGCGTGCGGTTCAATGATTTCGGTACGTTTGCGCGGGCCAATCGGCTTGAACCCGCCACGCGGCCGCAGGCCCGCCTCAATCCGGCTGAAACGGCGATGCGCTGAGCACCACGCCGGTTTCGTCCACATACTGTTGCCAGTGGCCGATTAACGTGGCGAGTTTGTCCGGATGACTCAAGGCCAGGTCGTGGATTTCTCCAGGGTCCTGGCCCAGGTCATACAGCTGCCAGGTCGCCGGGCCCACGGGGCCGGGGATGTATACGGCCTTCCACTGGCCCTGGCGAATCGCGCGGCTGCCAAACAGTTCCCAGCCGGTCACCGTATTGTCGTCGTGCACCTGGGTGGTTTCGCCAGAGAGGAAGCCCAGCCACGACTTGCCCCGCAGCGGCGCCACCGGCTTGCCGCGCCATTGTTTGCCCGGATGACGCACGCCGGCCAGGTCCAGGATGGTCGGCGTGATGTCCATCACCGTGCCGAACCCGTGGCTGATACGACCTTTGAGCGACAGCTGCGGATAGTGCACCAGCGCCGGTACGCGAATCCCGCCTTCGGTGGTGAACGCCTTGAACAACCGCGACGGCGCCGTCGCCACCTGCGCCCATGACGGGCCATACCAGACATAGGAGTTGGCGCGGCCAATGTTGTCCAGGCTGTTGTCGTAATGTTGGTTGAGGTAGGTGAGCAACTGCGGTCCGAACTTGGGGAACGCCTCCAACAGCGCACCTTCGGCGCCGTTGTCGGACATGAACACAATGAACGTATTGTCCAACTGCCCCTGCTGGCGCAGGTAATCCACGACCCGGCCGATGTTCCAGTCCATGCGCTCGACCATCGCCGCATACACCTCCATGGCCCGCGCCGATACCTGGCGCTGCTCGTCGGTCAAGGCGGCCCACTGGGTGGTCAGCTCGATCAACGGGTGGGGTTCGACTTCAGCGTCGATCAGCCCCAGTGCCTTGAGTTTTTCCAGGCGTTCCAGGCGCAGCACTTCGGGGCCGGCGTCGTAGCGGCCACGGTACTTCTCGACGATGTCCGCAGGCGCTTGCAACGGCCAGTGCGGCGCCGAAAACGGCAGGTAAGCGAAGAACGGCCGGGCCTGGTCGCGCTCCTTGAGGTAGTGCAGCAGCTTGTCGCCGAAGGCATCCGAGGAATAGAAATCCTTGGGCAACTGCTCGACGAACCGGTCGTCTTCGATGTACAGCGCCGGGGTGGATTTGAGCAGGCCTGGGGTGTCGTCGTTATAGGTCGGTTCGAAGCCGTAGTGGTTGGCCGCCCCCGGCAGCAGTGAGAACGAACGCTCGAAACCGCGGGCGTGAGGCGCCAGTTCGGCGGTCAGGCCCAGGTGCCACTTGCCGCTCATCAGCGTCTGGTAACCGGCCTCGCGCAGCAGCTCTGGCAGCGCCACCACCTTGTCATTCAAGTAACCCTCGTAGCCGGGCTTACCGATCAGCTCCGGGGTCAGCGCCTCGGCCATGGTGCCGATACCGGCGATATGGTGGTCGGTGCCAGTCAGCAGCATCGAGCGGGTGGGCGAGCAGGTGGGGGCGGTGTGGAAGTCGGTCAGGCGCAGGCCGTTCAGCGCCAGGGCGTCCAGGTGCGGGGTGGAAATTTCCCCGCCAAAGGCGCCGAGGTCGGAGAAGCCCATGTCATCGGCCAGGATCACGAGAAAATTGGGACGTTGCGGCATCAAGGCGCTCCTCATTAGCAGGCGGTTTTTCAGCAGGCAATAAAAGCCAGTGGCAGGTCGCGGATCTGTTCGCGCGCGGGCGGCTGGTAATGGCCGTCGCTGGTCAGTTCGTGCAGCAGCTCCTCACGCAGTTGGTGGAATTCGAAACTGCTGCGCTGGCGCGGGTGGGGCAGGGCGATATCCACCACCTGCTTGATGCGCCCAGGCCGGGGCTCCATCACCACCACGCGGTCGGCGAGGAAAATCGCTTCCTCCACATCGTGGGTCACCAATACCGTGGTGATTTTGGCGCGGGCGCGGATCGCCAGGAGTTCGTCCTGCATTTGCTGGCGGGTCAGGGCGTCGAGGGCGCCGAACGGTTCGTCCAGCAGCAGGATGCGCGGGCTGGCCACCAGGCCGCGGGCAATCGCCACCCGTTGCGCCATGCCACCGGACAGTTGGTGTGGATAGGCGCGGGTGAAGTCGGTGAGGCCGACCAGTTCGATAAAGTCAGCAATGCGCCGGTTTCGCTCGGCCTCGCTCAACGGCTCGTTGACCAGGCCCAGGCCGATGTTTTCCGCCACGGTCAGCCAGGGGAACAAACGGTGCTCCTGGAACACGATGCCGCGTTCGCCGCCGATGCCGCTGACCGCTTTGCCGTCGACGCGGATCTCGCCGCGAAACTGCGTATCCAGCCCCACCAACAGACGCAGCAGGGTGGATTTGCCGCAGCCGCTGGAGCCGACAATCGCGACGAATTCGCCTTCGGCAATCTCCAGGTTGAATTCGCGGATGGCTTCCAGCTCGAAGCCGTCGACGTCAAAGGTCTTGCCCACATGGTTGAAGCTGACGATAGGTGCGTTCATGCGTGTCTCCAGCGGGTGGCGCGGGTTTCGATGCGCTGGCCGATCAGGTTGAGGGCCGCGCCGGTGAGGCCGACCAGGAGCATGCCGCTCATGATCAGGTCCATGCGCAGCAGTTGTTGGGCGCCGATCATCAGGCTGCCGATACCGCCGTTGGACGGCATGAAATATTCCGCACCGATGGTGCCCAGCCAGGCGTAGATCAGGCTCAGGCGCAGGCCGGCGAAAATGCCGGCTGCGGCGCCTGGCAGCACCAGGCGTCGTAACCGTTGGAACAGGTTCAGGCGCAACACCTGCGCCGCTTCGTTGAGCTGCGGCGACAGATTCAGCACGCTGCGTTGGGTGGCGATAAACAGCGGGAAGAAGGCGGCGAGGGCGATGAACACCCACTTGGCCAACTCACCCAGGCCAAACCAGGCAGTGAGCAACGGCACCCAGGCGAAAATCGCGATCTGGCGCAAGGCGGCCAGGGTCGGCCCGAGGACCCGCTCGCTGCGCCGGGACAGCCCCAGCCACAGGCCCATGGCAAAGCCAAGGCCGCCCCCGAGTAGCAACCCGCCCAGGCTTCGCCCCAGGCTGGTGCCCAGTGCAGCGCTCAGGTTGCCATCCACGACCCCGGCGACGGTGGTGTGCAACACCACCCATGGGCTGACCAGAATGTTCGGGTCTACCCAGCCTTGTTGCGTCGCGACCTGCCACAGCGCCAGCAACAGCAAGGGCAGCAACCACGGTTGCAAACGCTGCCAGCCTTGATAGCGCGGCCCGCGACGAATCTGCGCCGTGGCTGGATGGGGCCAGTGCACCCATTTGCGATCCAGCCAGCCAATGCCACGGTCCATCGCCACGCCGAATACGCCGATGACCACGATGCACACGAAGACAATATCGAGCATGAACAGCTGGCGCGCCCACACCATCAGGTAGCCGATGCCTTCGCTGGAGGCCAGCAATTCCACCGCCAGCAGCGAGGTCCAGCCGGCCGCCAGGGCCAGGCGTACACCGGCCATGAATGCCGGCAGCGCGGCGGGCAGGATCAGGCGACGGATCAACAGATACGTGGGCAGGCGCAATACACGGGCGGCTTCACGCAACTGGGGTTGGGCGTCGCGTACGCCGACCAGGGTATGCAGGGTCACGGGCACCACGATCGCCTTCACCAGCACCACCAGTTTGAGGGTTTCGCCAATGCCGAAGAACACCATGAACAGTGGAATCCAGGCCAGCGTCGGTACTTGCGACAATGCGCTGAACGTCGGAAACACCAGGCGCTCGGCGCGCGCACTGAAACCCAGCAACGCCCCCAGCAGCGCCCCGGCGCCAATGCCCGCCAGCAGCCCCCAGAACAGGCGTTGCAGGCTGATTGCCAGGTGGCTCCACAACTCGCCGCCGGCCAGTTCCACGGCGCTGCTCCACACCAGGGACGGTGGCGGCAGGATCTGCTCGCTCATCCAGTGATTGCGGCTGGCCAGCCACCACAGCGCCAACAGCGTCACCGGCAGCAACCATGGCAACAGCCGTTCACTGCGCAGCGGCCAGCGTGGCGTGGCGCCGGGGGCCGCGAGCGGGAGGCTCAAAAGTGAAATTCGGGCCATGGAGGACCTCCGTTGTCGCCGATGGCGTTATGTGTTTTTGATCTTATAAAAACGCAATCAAGATGATTGGGGGATAAGAAAAATCATTTAAAGCTTCTGCCCGGCACGCATCCAATGCATTCGAAGAATATTTTCGATGCTGTTTATGCATAGTCCTCTGGGGCCGGCGTTTTCACTTGCATAGATCTAAAAGCTATTAAATTGTGAATTTATAGTATTTAAAGTTTTTATCCGCCTGTGCCTACTTTCTGCTCCCCAGGCGACCCTCGCCCACAAGGAGCTGCGCTTATGAAACTTCCTTTCAAACGTCTGATCACCCTGGTCGCAGGCACCGCACTGGCGGGCCTTGTACAGGCTGCTGACCTCAAGGAAATCCGCATCGCCGTGCCCGACCTCAGCGCCGGCAGCCAGCACAGTGGTGGGGGCATAACGGACGTGCTGCGCGAGCAGCAGATCTTCGAAAAAGCCTTTGCCGACCAAGGCATCAAGATCCAGTGGAACTACTTCAAGGGCGCCGGCCCCGTGATCAATGAAGCCTTCGCCAACGGGCAGGTGGACCTGGCTTACCTGGGCGACCTGGCGGCGATCATCGGCCGCTCCAATGGCCTGGAGACGCGCTTGCTCAGTGCCAGCGCGCGCGACGTCAAGCAGTACCTCGGCGTGGTGCCGGGCTCAGGCATCAAGACCTTGCAGGACCTCAAGGGCAAGCGCGTCGCGGTGTTCCGTGGTACGGCCAGCCAGTTGTCGTTCGATGCCGCATTGGCCAGCCAGGGCTTGAGTGAAAAAGACCTGAAGGTCATCAACCTGGACTTCAACGCCGCCGGTGCGGCGCTGGCCGCCAAGCAGATCGACGCCACCTGGGGCGGTTCGAACCTGACGGCGTTGCAAGCCAAGGGGCTGGCTGAAATACCCCTGACCACCAAGGATCTCGGCGGCGCCGGCAGCGTCCAGGCGGTGCTGGTGGGCAGCAAACAGTTTGTCGACGAGCATCCCGACGCCGTGGCCAAGCTGCTCAAGGCCCAGCAGCAGGCGGTGCAATGGTTGACCGATGACAACAACAAGCAAGCCTACATTGCGCTGGTGTCCGGGCTGGCCAGCTACCCGCCGCTGATCCTCACCAATGACTTGAAAGACCAGACCCTCAGCGAGATCTTCCCGTCGACCCTGGACCCGGTGTTCCTGGCTAAATTGCAGGGCGCGGTGGACCTGGCCTCCCAGGAGAAGCTGATTCGCAAGTCGTTCCAGGTGAGTGACTGGGTGGCGCCGAATCTGGCGGCGGCGGGGCTCTGAGTTGGGTGGTGTCCAGGCGATGAGACCCTTCAAACCGCCACACTCATCTCCTGGCTGTCCACCTCCACCAAGGTCTCGATCATCGCCTTCGCCGCCGGCGACAACCGCGAACCGGTGCGGCTGACGATGCCGCAGCGGGCGCTCATGGTCTCCATGTTCTGCGGCAGGTTGCGCCAGTGCAGCAGCTTCAACGTGCCCTGGGCGATGTCGTCGGCGAACGCCTCCTCGGTGCCCACGCCGATGGCATTGGACTGCAGCACAATCTTCACCAGCGCCGGGAAATGTTCGGTCTGGATGCTCGGGGAAAAATCCATGCGCCCACTCAGGTTCGCCAACAGTTTGCGAATGCCCTGGGAGATCAGCGGCGACGCCAGCGGGTAGTCGAACATGTCGTTGGTCGACAGGCTGTCCTTGTCCAGCAGCGGGTGCCCCGGGCGGCAGAAAAATACCCCGCGCTTGGGCGTCAGTGCACGGGTCTGGAAATTCGGATCAGCTTCGAACTGACGGATGTCGGCGATAAAGAATTCGATCTCTTCGCGGCTCAGGGCGCGGCTGAGTTTTTCCCAGTTATCCACCTGGAAACTGGTACGGATTTTCGGGTGGGCGCTGATAAAGCGCGCCACCGCATCCGGCACCAGTTTCACCGCTGGCGCGGGGCCGCAGCCAAAGCGCAGGTCGCCGGCGTCGAGCTTGGTCATGCGCGTCACTTCACTGCTCAGCAGGTTGGCGCCATGCACCAGGGTCAGCGCGTGTTGCAGTACCACCTGGCCTTCCGGCGTGGGGCGCAGATCCTTGTGGCCGCGGTCGACCAGCACACAGCCGAATTCCTGTTCCAGCCCCTGGATGCTGCGGCTGAACGCCGGTTGGGTGATGCCCATGGCGTCCGCCGCACGCACGAAACTGCGGTGTTCGTTGAGGGCGATGAAGTACCGCAGTTGGCGAAGATCCATATGCTTTCCCTGCATCTTAAAAATAGGTCGAAGGCATTTGCGACCACGGGAGCAGAGGTTTTAAATGCAAGCTCTTATTCCGTCAATGAAGCATTGGTTCATTTGCTAGATCTAAATTGCATATGAATAGAGCGTTGTCGGAAAGCTCCCCACCATCAGTAGGCACAAGAGGGTCATCACAATGAGCAACGCCGCATTAGCTGTTCAACCCGTCGCCCAGGCACTGGATATTCACCCGGTCGCCGGCCGCATCGGCGCCGAGATCCGTGGCATCAGGCTGTCCGGCGATCTGGATGCCGCCACGGTCGACGCCATCCAGCAGGCGCTGGTGCAATACAAGGTGATCTTCTTCCGTGAGCAGACCCACCTCGATGACCAGAGCCAGGAAGCTTTCGCCCACTTGCTCGGCGAGCCGATTGCCCACCCGACGGTGCCGGTGCGCGACGGTACGCGCTTCCTGATGGAACTGGACGGTACCCGTGGCCAGCGCGCCAATTCCTGGCACACCGACGTGACCTTCGTCGACGCCTACCCGAAAGCCTCGATCCTGCGTTCGGTACTCGCCCCCAAGTCCGGTGGCGACACGGTGTGGGCCAACACCTCAAGCGCCTACAACGACCTCAGCGTCGAACTGCGCGCATTGGCGGATAACTTGTGGGCGGTGCACAGCAACGAATACGACTACGCCGCGCTCAAGCCGGATGTGTCGGCAGAGCGGCTTGAGGCATACCGCAAGGTGTTCACCTCGACGGTGTACGAAACCGAGCACCCGGTGGTGCGCGTACACCCGGTCAGTGGTGAGAAGACCCTGTTGCTGGGGCACTTCGTCAAGCGCCTGAAAGGCTATTCCCAGGCAGATTCGACCCAGTTGTTCAACCTCTTGCAAAGCCACGTCACCCGCCTGGAAAACACCGTGCGCTGGCGTTGGAATACCGGCGACGTGGCGATCTGGGACAACCGCGCGACCCAGCATTACGCGGTGGACGACTACGGCACCCAGGAACGCATCGTGCGCCGGGTGACGCTCAAGGGCGATGTGCCGGTGGGTGTGCAGGGGCAGCGCAGCCAGACCACCAAAGGTCTCTGAGCTGACAACGCTTCACGTGTGGGAGGGGGCGAGCCCTGATGCCAGTCAGTTAAGGCTTTTTTGTAGGAGCGAGCTTGCTCGCGAAAAACGTCAACGATAACGCGTGTCTCCTGAATGAACGCGGCGCCTGTGAGTTTTTCGCGAGCAAGCTCGCTCCTACAAAAGGCGATGTACGCTTAACTGAACGGCATTAGGGCAAGCCCGCTCGCCACAACAGGCCCGCTCGCCACGGGTTACTGTTTGCCCATTCTATCTCTTAACTGACCGGCATCAGGGCTTGCCACGGAGGTACCCATTTGCTGCGCGACAGCGGCACCTCCCACATTCGATTTGTGGTTTACCAGACGCCGATTTTCACCACTTTCTCCGCCTCCGGCTCACCGTAACGAAACCGTTGGCCACGCAGATCGATCTCTGTGTGGCTGATGGTGGTGCGCCGCTTCAACCCGCGCAGCCATTCGAACAGATACCCCAAATGAATGTCGCGCACTTGAGCGTAGGCCGGGTCGCTGCCCAGGTCGTGCAGCTCCTGCGGGTCGTTTTCCAGGTCGAACAGTTGTGCGCGAAAGCCGTCGTACGCCAGGTATTTCCAGCGCTCGCTGCGTACCATCGTCATCCGGCAACGGTCGATGGGTTGCGCCAGGCGTTCGCGGGCCGGGGCCTGGAAGGCGTAGTCGTACTCGGCGATGGCGTAGCGGCGCCAGCTCGTTTCTTGGCAATGCAGCAGCGGGATCAGCGAGCGGCCTTCCAGGCGATGGTCGGCGGCGGGCAGGCCCAAGGCCTCGAGGAAGGTCGGCAGCGCATCGATGGTTTCCACCAGCCGCGCGTCCACTGTGCCACGGCTGATATCGGCCGCGGCCCGTGGGTCGCGCACGATCAGCGGAATGCCCACGGCCGGCTCCAGCAAAAATTCTTTTTCGCCGAGGAAGTGATCGCCGAGAAAGTCGCCGTGGTCGCTGGTGAACACAATCAGGGTGTCGTCCCAACGGCCGTTGCTTTGCAGGAAATCGAACAGTCGCCCCAGTTGGTCGTCGACTTGTTTGATCAAGCCCATGTAGGTGGGAATCACCGTGAGCCGTACCTCGTCACGGGAAAAGTTCAGGCTCTCCTGGTGTTGGCGGAACGCCTGGTACACCGGGTGATCGCTGGTTTCCCCAGGCTGGATCGGTGCCTGGATATGCTCGGCGCCATACAGCGCGTGATAGGGCGCCGGTGCGATGTAGGGCCAGTGTGGCTTGATATAGGACAAGTGCAGGCACCACGGTTGTTCGGCCTGCTCGCGGATGAAGTCGATAGCGCGGTCGGTGGTGTAGACGGTTTCCGAATGCTCCTCGGCCACGCGCGCGGGCAGGCCGGCATTGCGCATGTGCCAACCGCTGAGCACTTCGCCGTTTTCACCTGCTGCGGCATTGGCCCATTCGTGCCACGGGTTGGTGCCGCTGTAGCCCTGTTCGCGCAGGTAATGGGTATAGGGCGCGGACTCGCGTTTGTCATCGAACAGCGGGCTGTCGGGGTAGATGCCGTCGTGACGCAAGTACGCCTCGAAGCCGACCTCGTTCAATGGCTCGGCCTGCTCGCTCCCAGGGTCGATATTCAGGCGCTGCAAGGCTTCGACATTCGGCGTGGCGTGGGTCTTGCCGACCAGCGCCGTGCGGATACCGTGGGGGCGCAGGTAGTCGCCGATGGTCAGTTCTTCCAGGGGCAACGGCACTGCGTTCCACGCCACCTGGTGGCTGCTGACGTAGCGCCCGGTATAGGCCGACATGCGCGAGGGCCCGCAGATGGTGCCTTGGGTATAGGCGCGGCTGAAGCGCACACCGGCGGCTGCCAGGCGATCGATGTTCGGCGTGTGCAGGTGAGCGTGGCCGTAGCACGACAGGTAATCGCGGCGCAGTTGGTCGCACATGATGTACAGCACGTTGCGCACGGGTTGGGAGTGGGGCATGGGGTTTCACCAGACGGAGGACAGGTGAGTTTTTTCGCCGTTCGGGTGGGGGGCTGGCAAGTGCATTTGGGGACTGGATTTCATGCAGGGGATGCATGGCCTAAACCGCGACATTCTCCAGTGCACACACATCCTCATCCACCTCATCGATCTGTTTGATCTGCTCGATCATCGCTTGCGCCAGCGGCGACAAGCGATACCCGGCCCGGCTGACGATGCCGTAGCGGGTGTAACGCTCCTCCAGATCCTCGGCCAGGCCCTCGATCTTCAAGCACACCAACTCGCCCCGGGCCATGTGCAGCACATCGCTGTTGGCGCTGACGATGCCGATGGCGTCGGAGCGCAGCACCACACCCATCAGGCTATAGCCGTTCTCGCATTCGACATTGGGCTGGTAATCGGGGCGGCCGCTGAGGTCGACGATGACCTTGCGCAGGTTGGGCGGGCGGATGGTCACGGCCAGCGGGTAACTCATCAGCTCGGCGGCGCTCACGCTGTCGCGCAGGGCCAGCGGGTGGCCGGCGCGGCAGCAGAAATACCAGCGGCGCGGGCGCAGGCGGTGAGTGTGATAGTCCGGGTTGGCTTCGAAGTGGCGGGTGTCGGCGACAAAAAACTCGAACTCTTCACTGAGCAGGCGTTTGCTCAGGCTTTGCCAGTCGTCGACCTGGTACTGCACCCGTGCCTTAGGGTAGCGCCCGATAAAACTGCCGATGGCGCGGGGCACCAAGCCACCCGCCGGCGCCGGGCCACAACCGAAGCGCAACTCCCCTGCCTCCAGGCCATTGAACTGGTCGATCTCGTTGGCCAGTTGCTGCGCACCGCTGACCAGGCGCCGGGCGTGCTCCAGCAATACCTGGCCTTGTTTGGTCGGTGCCAGGTCTTTACGGCCACGGTCAATCAGCTGGCAGCCGGCGCTGTGCTCCAGGGCCTGGATACTGCGACTGAACGCTGACTGCGACAGGTTCACCGTCAACGCGGCTGCGACAAAACTGCGTTGTTCGGCAAGGGCGATGAAGTGACGAAGCTGGCGCAAATCGATATGCATTTTTCACATCAAAAATATCCGGGAAATGCATTGGCTATGCATTAGGTCGACTCTTTATAAAGGCTATCTCTTATGCAGTAAATGTTAGTTAAAACATAAATAAATAACCTAAAGGAATATCTCTCGATGGATATTTCCGGGTTCCGGAGCCGCTTATGAGTCTGTTGAAGTCCGCTGTCCCTTCCTCTCCCTGGCGGCTCAAGCGTTTGCCGCTGGCGCTGTTGCTGGCCGGCAGTGCCAGCTGGACGCCCAGCCACGCGGCCGACGCAAACAAGCCTGCGCCCGAAGGCGAGAACGCCACTGGCCAACTGGAAACCGTCACGGTCACCGCTCGGCGCCGCACCGAAAGTGCCCAGGATGTGCCGACGCCCATGAGCGTGATCGGTGGCCAGGCCCTGGAGAGCCAGCGGGTGTATCGGATTCAGGATTTGCAGCAACTGGTGCCCAGCGTCAACGTCGCCTACATGCATGCGCGCCAGTCCAGCGTGTCGATTCGCGGCCTTGGCAACAACCCGGCGAGTGACGGCCTTGAGGGCAGCGTGGGGCTGTATATCGACAACGTTTACCTCGGGCGGCCGGGCATGGCGGTGTTCGACCTGATGGACATCGAGCAGCTTGAAGTCTTGCGCGGCCCGCAAGGGACGTTGTTCGGCAAAAACACCACGGCCGGGGTGATCAACATCAGCACGCGCGCGCCGAGTTTCACCCCGGAGCGCAGCATTGAAACCTCGTTGGGCGAGGACGGCTACTTCCAGACCAAGGGCACGATTTCCGGCCCGCTCACCGATGAGCTGGCGGGGCGTTTCTCGGCGTATCGCACCCGCAGCGACGGCGACATCAAGAACGAATACAACGGCCATGATCTCAACGGTGGCTCGCGCCAAGGCTTTCGCGGGCAACTGCTGTACAAGCCCAGCGAGGCGTTCAACCTGCGCTGGATCGGCGATTACAACGAAGAGGATTCCAGCGCCGGCACCCGTGTGCTGTACAGCACCGGGCCGACCATCAACGGCACCAACCTCTACCAGTCGCGGGCCAACGCGGCAGGCGCGACCCTGGTCGATGGCACCCATCGCAAGGTCAACCTGGACAGCGACCAGCAGGTCACGGTGTTCCAGGGCGGCACGTCGCTGGAAGCCAACTGGACGTTGCCAAGTGACTTCACCCTGACCTCGGTGAGTTCCTATCGCTTCTGGAACTTCACCCCACGCAACGACGACGGCCTTAACGTGCCGGCGTCGTATAACGCCGGGGTGTCGGTGGAAGATAAGCAGTGGTCCCAGGAATTCCGGCTGGCTTCGCCCACCGGCGGTTTCTTCGATTACGTGCTCGGTGCCTACTACTTCGGCAATTCGCTGGACAACAAATCCTTCGCCTATTACGGGCCCCAGGCCGACATTTGGAACGGCACGCCAGCCGGGGCATTGGCCAACGTCAGCAGCGTCGGCAACGGGCACATTCGCACCGACAGTTTTGCACTGTTTGCCCAAGGCACCTGGCACCTCACCGAACGCCTGGATTTCACCGCCGGCCTGCGCGGCACCTATGAAGAAAAAAGTGCCTGGGTCACGCGTAACAATCCCCTCGGCGGTGCGGCGGTCACCGGTGCTGCCGCTACGGCTCGACGTGGCCGCGCGGGGGCGTACGATTCCGGTGACCTCACGCAATACAGCACCAGCCCCTCGGGTTTGCTCAACCTGAGCTACCGCTTCAACGAAAACCTGTTGGGCTACGCGACGCTGTCCCATGGCGAAAAGTCCGGCGGGGTCAACCTGGCGGTAGGCTCGGCACCGACGGCCGGTGCCGACTCACTGCTGATCGGCACCGAGCGCGCCAACAACGCCGAACTGGGTTTCAAAAGCACGCTGTGGGACCGACGGCTGCAGCTCAATGCCAACCTGTTCTGGACCCAGGTCAATGGTTACCAGACCAATGCCTATGACCAGGACAACCGTGTGCAGTACCTGACCAACGCCGGTTCGGTGCGCTCGCGGGGCGTCGAGGTGGAAAGCACCCTGGTGCCGATCAAGGGCCTGACGTTGAACGTCAACGGCTCGTTCAATGATGTGAGCTACCTGTCTTACAAGGATGCACCGTGCCCGCCGGAAGTCAGTCTGCGCCCCGGTGCGCCGGCCTCCTGCGACCTGAGCGGGCATCAAGTGGTGGGGGCGTCGAAATGGATCGCCAACGCCAACGGCGAATACAAGTGGAACCTGGATAACGGCTTCGAACCCTACGTCACCGCCAGCTATGCCTTCCGCTCCAAGGCCGTGGGCACGGTGGAGGACTCTGACTATGGACAGATTCCCGCCTACGCCGTGGTCAACCTGTCCACCGGCCTGCGCGGCAACTATGAGCAGGGGCAGTGGGACGTGTCGTTATGGCTGAAGAACGCCTTCGACAAGACCTACTACACCACCCTGTGGACCGGCGGTAACGGCGGTTATGAAGGGCTGCTGGGCACGCCGCGTACGCTGGGCCTGACCGGGCGCTACGACTTCTAGCCGGGTACGGCGGCGGTGCGGTAGGTGGCTGGGCTGAACACTCGCGTCACCATGAGCATCGCCACTGCCGTGAGCGTCAACACCCACCAGGCGCTGGTGAAATGGCCGGTAAGTTCGCGCAGCCAGCCGGTCATCCATGGCGAGACCGCGTTGATCAAAAAGCCTATGCCTTGCACAAAGGCCGCCAGTTGCCCGGCTTGCCGAGGGTCGCGATGGTGGTCGAGGGTCAGCAGCAGGCTCAGGGCGAAACACGCGCCCAGGCCGAAGCCGCACAGGGCGACCCACAGGTGGGTCAATTCCAGCGGCGCCAGCAACAGGCCGAGATAACCCACGGTCTGGGCGAGCAAGGCAATGCCCAGCAGCGGCCGCCGATCGATACCGCGTTGCGCCAGCCCCGGCATCAGCAGCGCGGCGATCACCTGGAAGATGGTCATGAACGCCAGCAACGAACCGCTGGGCAGCACGCCCCAGCCCAATTGCTGATAGTAGGCCGGCAACCACGCCACCAGGCTCATGTAGCCGCAATTGACCAGGCCGAAGTACAGCGCCAGCAACCAGGCGCGACGATTGCGCAGGCCCTTGAACGTGGGCATCACCTTGGAACTTCTGGCCGCGCCCAGCGGTAAGAACACCCACAGCAGCCACGCGGCCAGCGCCGGTAGCAACCAGATTCCCAGCCCCGCCTGCCATTGCTGGAAATGGCTGGCCACCAGTGGGCTGAGCAGCGCTGCCAGCCCACCGCCGGCCATCAGCGCCGCCGAATACACCCCCATCGCCACCGGCACGCGCTGCTGGAATTCGCGCTTGATCATCGCCGGCACCAACGCCTGGATCAGCGCGACACCGGCACCACCGAGCAGGGCAGTGGCCAGCAATGCCGAGCCCTGGCCCATCAGCCAGCGCGCCAGGCATGCCAGCAGGATCATCATCAAGCCCAGGGCAATGCCGCGCCGTTCACCCAAGCGCGCTTCCACCCGCACACCCACCAGCGCCACCAGGCCCATGCACACCACCGGCAGGCTGGTCAGCAGGGCGCTGCTCTGGAAACTCAGGCCGGTGGCCTGGCGAATCTCGCCGAGCAACGGGCTGATCGAGCTGAGGATCGGCCGCAGGTTGAGGCCCAGTACCACCAGCAGGCCCCAGCCCGCGAGTTTGCTCACGAATGAAGAGTTAAACGTCATGCGGGGCCTGTTCGAGGTGCCAGAAGAGGCAAGTAGTATCGCCAGCTGGTGAGGTATTCTGAAATTAAATATAACCATGCCAATCAGTGGCAAATGGAATGGTGACGAGCATGTTCGATCCTGTGTTGTTGCGCAGTTTTGTCGCGGTGGTGGATTGCGGCAATTTCACCCGCGCCGCCGAGCGCCTGCACTTGACCCAGTCCACCGTGAGCCAGCAGATCCGGCGGTTGGAAGAAGCGGTGACGTGCCAACTGCTGGACCGCGACCAGCGCCGTGTGGTCGCCACTGCCGAAGGCGAGCGGCTGCTGGCCTATGCGCGGCGCATCCTGGCGCTGCATGAAGAAGCCGCCGATGTGTTGATCAACCAGCAAAGTGATGGCGTGCTGCGCCTTGGCGTACCGGAAGACTTTGCTGCCGAGCGCCTGATGCCGTTGCTGTCGGCGTTCGTGCTGGCGTATCCACGGGTGCGCCTGGAGGTCACCAGCGGTCTCGGCCCCGAGTTGCAGCGTCAGTACCGCAGCGGCGAATTCGATGTGTTGCTGGTCAAGCAGATGGGCGACAGCGCCGACTGCCTGGCCTCATGGCCCGAGCCGTTGTGCTGGGTCGACAGCCGCAGCACACCCTCCCTGGGGCGCGATCCATTGCCGTTGGTGGCGTTTCCGGTGGGCGGCCTGTACCGCAATGAAATGCTCCAGCACCTGGAGGTGGCGGGTTGGCGCTGGCGCATCGGCTATTCCAGCGCGAGTTTGGCCAGTGTGTGCTCGGCGGTGGCGGCGGGGCTGGGGATCAGCCTGCTGCCGCGCCGGGTGGTGCAGGCCGGGCATGCGGTGCTGGGGGCCGAGAGTGGCTTGCCGGCCGTGCAGGGCGTGCGACTGGCGTTGTATGGCCGCAGTGGCCTGGGAGCGGCAGGGCAGAGTTTGCAGCGCCAATTGCTCGATTTGTGTGCAAACAGCCCTGCCTGATCCATGCCTTTGCTGAATATTTTGTATGCCTGAGAAGCATCAAAAAAACGCGCTGGGGCGCCAGGCCACGGATTACGGGGCTTTGGCGTCTGCGGGTATTTTGCTTATTCAGATTAGATCTATCTATAACTTTAAAGATTACTTTAAGAGATAAGCGTCTGGCCCCGATGATTCAGCCCTCGACGGCCGCTTTGGCAGGCCTGTCGGTTTTTTGTTGCGAAACCGTAGGGAGTGAATCAATGGGCAATGTCCAGACCGCCGCCAGTGCACCCGAGGCGCTATGGCGCCAGGCACCGAGTGGTGAGTTGGTCGACCTTGGCCGGCCGCATCGCGCGCCGTTAGGGCAGTTGCGTTTGCAGAAAACCCCCAAGCGCTTTTCGAGCCGTCGCGAGGGGATTCTGCTCGGGTTGCTGGTGTTGGCCCTGCACGGTGCGGTGATCTATTGGGTGAGCCAGAAGCCCACCCCGGTGCTGCCGATTGTGCCGCCGGAAATCCCGCCAATGACCATCGAATTTTCCCAGCCGGCACCGCCCGTGGTGGAACCGCCACCGCCTGTGCCACCACCACCGCCGCCGCCCGTGGTCGAGCCACCGCCGCCGGTTGTGGATGAGTTGGCCGCCAAGCCGGCACCGCCCAAGCCGATTCCAAAACCTAAGCCCAAGCCGGTGCCAAAGCCTGAGCCCAAGCCCGCCCCGAAACCGGTCGAGCAGGCGCCCACGCCACCGCAACCGGCGCCACCGGCCCCCGCGCCCGCTCCGCCCGCGCCAGCCCCGGTGACCCCTGCTTCGGCCAACGCCGCGTACCTCAAGAACCCGGCGCCGGAGTACCCGTCACTGGCGCAGCGTCGCGGTTGGGAAGGCACGGTGTTGTTGCGAGTGCATGTGCTGGCCAGCGGTAAGCCGGGCGAAATCCAGGTCCAGAAAAGCAGCGGTCGCCAGCAACTCGACGACGCCGCGCTGACCGCCGTGAAGCGTTGGAGCTTCGTGCCGGCCAAGCAAGGCGATGTGGCCCAGGACGGCTGGGTCAGCGTACCGATCGATTTCAAGATTCACTAACTATTCGGCTGCGGTGTGTTGCACACGCCGCGACCCGCACAAGAGGGAAAACATCATGGCATTAGCATCTCCACTTGAATCCATCGAAAGCGCGGTGATCTGGCTGCTGGTGGTCTTTTCGGTCGCCACCTGGGGCCTGGCCCTGCTCAAGGGCGTGCAGTTCGGTCGCCTTAAAGCGCAGGATCGCAAGTTCCACAAACAGTTCTGGGCGGCGTCGAGTCTCGACTCGGCCGCCGAGTTGGCCGAGACCCAGCCTGGCGCCGCTGCCCGTGTGGCCCAGGCCGGTTACGCCGCGATCCAGGTCGGGGAAGCGCCGCACGCGGCCGACCTGAGCCAGGCGATCAACCACCAGGACCGCCTCGAGCGTGCCCTGCGCCAGCAGATCGTACGTGAGCGCCGCTCCCTGGAAACCGGCCTGGCCGTGGTCGCCAGTATCGGCAGTACCTCGCCGTTTATCGGTCTGTTCGGCACCGTGTGGGGGATCATGGAAGCGCTGAAGGGGATCAGCGCGGCCGGCTCCGCCAGCCTGGAAACCGTGGCTGGCCCGATCGGTGCGGCGCTGGTCGCTACCGGCGTGGGTATTGCCGTCGCCGTCCCGGCGGTGCTGGTCTACAACTACTTCCTGCGCCGCCTGAAGCTCACGGCGGCCGACCTGGATGACTTTGCCCACGACTTCTATAGCCTGGCGCAGAAGAATTCGTTCCGCGTGCTGCTGCACCCTGCGCTGACCAAAGGCGCGGCCGGCAACCCGCAAAAAGTAAAGGAGGCGTCCTGAGATGGCCTTCTCCACCCAAGACAGCGATGAGGTGCTGAGCGAGATCAACGTCACGCCGTTGGTCGACGTGATGCTGGTACTGCTGGTGGTGTTTATCGTCACCGCGCCGCTTTTGACCAACGCGATCCCGATCAACCTGCCCAAGACCGAGGCGGTCGCCCCGGTGGAGCAGAAGGACCCGCTGGTGGTGAGCATCGACGGTGCCGGCAAACTGTTTATCAACAAGGACGAAATCCAGCCGGACCTGCTGGAATTCAACCTGCAGGCGGCCAAGGCCAAGGACCCCGATGTGCGGGTGCAACTGCAGGCCGATGATGGTGTGAACTACGGCGAAGTGGCGCGAGCTATGGCGTCTATCGAGCGCGCGGGGATTACCAAGCTGTCGGTGATCACGGCACGTTAGTTTCAAAGCCTCGACAATTTTTTGGCCGTTTCCTTGGCAGGGTGCGGCCTTTTTTTTGCCTGGAATTTAAGTCGCGCCGCCAAATCCCGATCGGGAATGGGGCCAATGTGGGAGGGGGCTTGCCCCGATGGCGGAGTGTCAGTTGGCCAATTTGTCTGCTGACCCACTGCCATCGGGGGCAAGCCCCCTCCCACATTTTGATCTCATGCAGGATTGGTTTTTTGGTTATTAATAAATAGCTTCTTATTCCTTAACGAATATAACCCTCGTCCCTATACTGTCCTACAACGTTAAACGCTGCAGGAGGGCACACCCATGCACAGCGAGTTGATTCGTTATCTGATCGTGCCGGGCTGGCAAGGATCGCCAGAAGATCATTGGCAAAGTCACTGGCAGAACAGCCTGCCCAACAGCGCACGCGTGGAGCAGGCCGATTGGCTCACGCCGCGCCGTGAAGACTGGGTCGCCGCGCTGGCCGAGGCGATTGCCGCCGACAGCACGCCGGTGATTCTGATCGCCCATAGCCTGGGCTGCATCACCGTGGCCCATTGGGCGGCCACTGCCCCGGTGCAGTTCCTGCGGCAGGTGCGCGGTGCCTTGCTGGTGGCCCCGGCGGACGTCGAGCGTCCGGCGTGCTCGCCTGCCCTGCGCAACTTTGCGCCGATCCCGACCGACCTGTTGCCGTTTCCCAGCCAGGTGGTCAGTTCCGATAACGACAGCGCCGTCAGCGCCCCCCGGGCCCTGGAATTGGCCCGCAACTGGGGGGCCGAAGCCGGCATTCTCTCGGGGGCCGGGCATATCAATGTGAAGTCCGGTCACCAACGCTGGGAGCAGGGCTTCGCCTACCTGTATCGCTTGCAAAGCCGCCTCGAACATCACGCCCGGCGCACTGCCTGATATTTTTTAAACGCCCCGTCCCTGAGCGGATTTGGGGCGGGAGCCTGCCATGAGCCTGCATGAAACCTTCGGTCAGCCCCTGCTGACCTTCCCCGACGCCGAAAAAAGCCCGCTGAGCATCCGCGCCAAAGCGCTGGTGTTTGTCGACCCGCGTTCGCGACAACTGCGCGAAGAACTGGAAAACCTCGCCCCCCGCGCCTTGCCCGTATTGATTCGCGGCGAGACCGGTAGCGGTAAAGAGCTGCTGGCGCGGCATATCCACCGTGGCAGCGATCGCGCCGGGCTGTTTGTCTCGGTCAATTGCGGCGCCATCAGCCCGACCTACGCCGATGCTGAGCTGTTCGGCTACGCTGCCGGCGCCCACAGCGGCGCGGCGAGCAGCCGTGCCGGCTGGTTCGGGTCGGCCAATGGCGGCACCTTGTACCTGGATGAAATCGGCGATTTGCCGCTGCCGATCCAGGTCAAGTTGCTCGCCGCCCTGGAAAACCACGAAGTCACTCGCGTCGGTGCGCATCAGCCAAGCCCGGTGGATGTGCGCCTGGTAGCAGCCACCAGCATCGACCTGGCCCAAGCCGTGGCTGCCGGCAAGTTTCATGAGCGGCTGTTCCATTACCTGAGCGAAGGCCAGCTGGAATTGCCGGCATTGCGCGAGCGGGTCGGCGATATCCTGTCCCTGGCCGAGTACTTCCTCGGTATCTACAGCCAGCGCCTGGACCTGCCGGTGCCGTTGATCAGCGACGCCGCCCAGCGCGTACTGGAACACCACAGCTGGCCGGGCAATACCCGCGAGTTGGAGAACGTCATTCACTTTGCGCTGCTGGTCAGCAGCGGCGATGAGATTCTGCCGGAGCATCTGAATCTGCCCGTCGCCGGTTCGCCCCTTGAACAGGTGCAGCGAATATTCGATAACGCCAGCCCCGCCGAGCAGGAAACCTTGCGCCGCTTTCTACATGAACAAAATGGAATATCAACGTGAATAAAAGATATTGTTCGGGAATAAAAAATCTAGGTATTGTCGCTTGCATGCCGCGATAGCACTTCCTGGCACTTCTCATCAAAACGGTCGTCAGAGACGCCCCGCAATTCCAATAAGGACACTGCATGAAAAAGGTTCTGTTGTTTACCGCACTGGCGGCTGCCCTGACTGCAAGCTTCGCCCAGGCCAACGAAAAACTGGTGGTGGCTGCCACTCCGATCCCGCACGCGGAGATCCTTGAGCTGGTCAAGCCGACCCTGGCCAAAGAAGGCGTGGACCTGGAAATCAAAGTCTTCACCGACTACGTTCAACCCAACACTCAAGTGGCCGAGAAGCGTCTGGACGCCAACTACTTCCAGACCCTGCCGTACCTGGAAAACTTCAACAAGGGCAAGGGCACCAACCTGGTCACCGTGATCGGTGTGCATGTTGAACCCATCGGTGGCTACTCGAAAAAGATCAAGAATATTTCCGAGCTCAAGGACGGCGCCACCGTTGCCATCCCGAACGAAGGCTCCAACAGCGGTCGTGCCCTGTTGCTGTTGCAAAAGAATGGTCTGATTACGCTCAAAGACCCGACCAACGCGCTGTCCACGCCGAAAGACATCAAGGACAACCCCAAGCACCTGAAATTCAAGGAGCTGGAATCGGCCCTGCTGCCACGTGTGCTGGACCAGGTCGACCTCGATGTGATCAACACCAACTACGCCCTGGAAGCTGGCCTCAACCCAGCGAAAGACGCGCTGATCATCGAAGACGCCAAGTCGCCTTACGTGAACTTCCTGGTGGCTCGCCCGGACAACAAGGACAGCGCCGCTATCCAGAAATTGGCCAAGGCGCTGACCAGCCCGGAAGTCAAAGCTTTCATCGAGAAGAAGTACAACGGCGCAGTCGTGCCAGCGTTCTGATGTAAGCCCAAACCCCTTCAAGGTTTCAACGCCGACGGCTACTACAGCGTCGGCGTTTTTTATGCCTGGAATTTGGAATGCAATAAAAACTGTGGGAGGGGGCTTGCCCCCGATGGCGGTATGTCAGTCACAGATGCATTGACTGAGCCACTGCTATCGGGGGCAAGCCCCCTCCCACATGGGATCTACGGTGTTTTAGAGATCCCGGCTATTGATCGCCCTGCGCAACGCCACCAACCATTTCACCAGCTCCTGCGGATCAATCGGCTTCGCTTTGTTCATTGTTCATTCCTTCGAAACACAGACCCCCCAACCATAGCCGTCACTTGGAAAACCCGCGAATCCGGCGGTTATCTTTTTGGGTGATATCAATATGCTATTTCGGTATTTAAATTTTATTTTTTATACCTTTAGAGTTCGCGCTACCCGGCGTTACCCACGCCGGCCTGGACGGCACTCGCTGCATTACCCCTGCGGCGTCATGGACTCAAGATGACCTTCGATTTCGCTTTTATCCTCAGCACCCTGCCGGCGTTTTTCAAAGCCGTGGGGGTGACGCTGCAAGTGGGCCTGATCGCCATTGCCACCTCGCTGTTGGTGGCGCTGATCAACGCCGCCTTGCTGGTGTTTCGCACGCCTTACCTGTCGCGCCTGGTTGGGCTCTATGTGGAGTTGGCGCGTAACACCCCGCTGCTGATCCAGCTGTTTTTTGTGTACTTCGCCCTGCCGGCCCTGGGCTTCAATATTTCCGGGTTTTGGGCGGCGATCATCACCATGACCTTCCTCGGCGGCGCCTACCTCACCGAAGTGCTGCGCGCGGGCGTGGAAGCGGTGCCGCTGGCGCAGGTCGAATCGGGCAAATCCATCGGTCTGTCCGACTGGCAGTTGCTGCGCCATGTGATCCTGCCCCAGGCCGGCATCCTCAGCCTGCCGGCGCTGTTCGCCAATTTCATCTTCCTGCTCAAGGAGACCACCGTGGTCTCTGCCGTGGCGGTGCCGGAGATTCTCTACACCACCAAGAGCTACATCGCTCTCTACTACAAGACTTACGAAATGCTCGCCGTGCTGACGCTGATTTGCGTGCTGCTGTTCCTGCCGTTGTCGCTGCTGCTCAGCCGCCTGGAAAGGAGGCTCCAGCATGGCCAGTTCGGGTCTTGAATTGTTGTGGGTGTCGCTGCCGCAACTGGGTAAGGGCGCTGCGCAAACCCTGTCGATTTCCTTTCTGAGCATCGCTTTCAGTACGGTCGGCGGGGTGCTGTACGGCGTGTTGCGCACGTTGAATCAAACGGTGATCAATGGGCTGCTGCGCATTTACCTGGAGCTGTTCCGTGCGATCCCGGTGCTGGTGTGGCTGTACCTGCTGTTTTTCGGCCTGCCGATTTTCTTCGGCCTGAGCATTCCGAGTTTCTGGTGTGCGGTGTTGGTGCTGTCGCTGTGGGGCGCCAGCGAGGTGGGCGAAGTGGTGCGCGGCGCTTTGCATTCGCTGCCCCGTGGCCAGCGCGAGGCGGGCTTGTCGATTGGCCTGTCCGCCCCGCAGCTGTACGGCTACGTGCTGCTGCCCCAGGCCCTCAAGCGCATGACGCCGCCGACCATCAACGTCTACACGCGCATCATCAAGACCAGCTCCCTGGCGGTGCTGATCGGTGTGGTGGACGTGATCAAGGTGGGCCAGCAAATCATCGAGCGCACCTATGAGTCGGTGTTGATCTACGGCGCGCTGTTCCTGTTTTTCTTCTTCATCTGCTACCCGTTGTCAGCCGCCTCCAAGCTGCTGGAACGGCGCTGGGGCCAAGCATGAGCGCACTGATCGAGTTCCGGGGTTTCAATAAGTTCTTCGGCGACCAGCAGGTGCTCAAGGGCATCGACCTGAGTGTGCAAAGCGGCGAAGTGGTGGTGATCCTCGGCCCCAGCGGCTGTGGCAAAAGCACGTTGCTGCGCTGCCTCAACGGCTTGGAAGCAGCCCATAGCGGCAGCCTGCGATTTGCCGGCAAGGAGCTGCTGGCTAAACACACGGATTGGCGCCAGGTACGCCAGGATGTGGGCATGGTGTTCCAGAGCTACCACCTGTTCCCCCATATGAGTGTGCTCGACAACCTGCTGCTCGGCCCGCTGAAAGTGCAAAAGCGCGAGCCCCGCGAAGCGCGCGCCCAGGCAGAAAAACTGTTGGACCGCGTCGGCCTGGCCGACAAGCGCGACGCCTACCCGCGCCAGCTTTCCGGCGGCCAGCAGCAACGCATCGCTATCGTCCGTTCGTTGTGCATGAACCCCCAGGTCATGCTGTTTGACGAAGTCACCGCCGCCCTCGACCCGGAGATGGTCAAGGAAGTGCTGGAAGTGATCCAGGGCCTGGCCCGCGACGGCATGACCCTGCTGATCGTCACCCACGAAATGGCCTTCGCCCGCGCCGTGGCCGACCGCGTGGTGTTCATGGAGGCCGGTCGCATCCTCGAACACAACACCCCCGAAGAATTCTTTACGAACCCGCAAACCGCACGCGCGCAGCAGTTCCTGGAGAAGTTCTCCTTTGTTTCAACACTGCCCAAGAAAACCCAGGAACTGGAGCTGATATGAAAAAGTTACTGCTGCCACTGTTTGCCGTTGCCTTACTGGCCGGCTGCGATAAAAAGGCCGAAGAGCCCGCTAAACCTGCCGCCGCCGTGAGTTACATCGACAAGATCAAGGCGCGCGACAAACTCATCGTTGGCGTGTTCACCGACAAACCACCGTTCGGCTTTGTCAACGAAGCCGGGCGCTACGTCGGCTTCGATACCGACATCGGCCGCCGATTCGCCAAGGACTTGCTGGGCGATGAGAACAAAGTCGAATTCGTCGCCGTCGAGCCGGCCAGCCGTATTCCCTTCCTGCAAAGCGACAAGGTCGACCTGATCCTCGCCAACATGACCGTGACCCCGGAGCGTAGGGAAGCGGTGGACTTCACCAACCCCAACCTGAAAGTCGCGGTACAGGCCCTGGTGCCCAACGACAGCCCGGTCAAGAGCCTGGATGACCTGGCCACCCGCACCACCATCGTCACCACCGGCACCACGGCCGATATCTGGCTGACCAAGAACCACCCGGACTGGAAACTGCTCAAGTTCGAGAAAAACTCCGAGTCGTTGCAGGCGCTGTCGGCCGGGCGTGGCGATGCGTACGCGCAAGACAACCTGGTGCTGTTCAGCTGGGCCAAGCAGAACCCGGGCTACCGCGTGTTGGAACAGAAACTCGGCGACGAGGCCCCGATCGCGCCAGCGGTGAAGAAGGGCAATATCGAATTGCGTGACTGGGTGAATGCCGAGTTGGCGAAGCTGGGTGAGGAGAAGTTCTTGCTCAAGTTGTATGACCAATATGTGCGCAAAGAGCTGAGCGACGACACCAAGCCTGAGAGTGTGATTGTCGAAGGCGGTAAGTGGCAGGGCTGATGCTGCGCTGACTGTTTTACTGCTATCGCAGGCAAGCCCTAATGCCGTTCAGTCAGGGCTTTTTTGTAGGAGCGAGCTTGCTCGCGAAGAACTCACAGGCGCCGCGCTCATTCAGGAAATACGCGTTATCGTTGACGTTTTTCGCGAGTAAGAACTAGGCGTCCCCCTCGCTCCTACAGAAGGCGATGTGCGCTTAACTGACCGGCGTTAGGTCAAACCCCCTCAATACGCCTTCCCCATGCAGAAAAGGAACCCTGATCTAAGCTCACAGTCGCATACACACTGGCACATCGCATCGCGCACAAGGAGTCCGCATGGGCGGTCGTATTTCCATCTGTATGGTCGGCATGGGTTTGGCGGTGTTGCTGAGTGGTTGTGGTCAGGAAAAAACCGAACCCAAGCAGCATTCCCGGGTGTTTGTGCAAACCGTGCAACCCGCGGATTTCGCTGCGGCCGTCACGCTGACCGGTGATATCCAGGCCCGTGTGCAAACCGATTTGTCCTTCCGCGTGGGCGGCAAGATCATTCAGCGCATGGTGGACGTGGGCGACCGGGTCAGCGCCAAGCAAGTGCTGGCCAAGCTCGATCCCAAGGACTTACAGACCAACGTCGATTCCGCCCAGGCCCAGGTCGTGGCCGAGCAGGCGCGGGTCAAGCAAGCCGCCGCGGCCTTCGTGCGCCAGGAAAAGCTCTTGCCCAAGGGTTACACCAGCCGCAGCGAATATGACAGCGCCCAGGCCGCGTTGCGCAGCAGCCAAAGCGCCTTGGCCGCTGCCCAGGCGCAGTTGGCCAACGCTCGCGAGCAATTGGGCTACACCGCCCTGGTCGCCGAAGCGCCTGGGGTGATTACCGCACGCCAGGCGGAAGTGGGCCAGGTGGTGCAGGCCACCGTACCGATCTTCAGCCTGGCCCGCGACGGCGAGCGTGACGCGGTGTTCGACGTGTATGAATCGTTGCTGGTGGAACCGGCCAATGATGACGTGATGACGGTCAAGTTGCTGGATAAGCCGCACGTGCAGGCCACCGGTAGAATCCGCGAGACCACCCCCGCGGTGAACGCTGCCAGCGGTACCTTGCAGGTGAAGATTGCATTGAACACGTTGCCCCAGGGCATGGACCTGGGCGCTGTGGTCAGCACCACTCTCCATGCCCCGGCCAAGGCCAGTATCGAACTGCCATGGGCGGCGCTGACCAAAGACCTCAGCGAACCCGCCGTATGGCTGGTGGACGGCGACGGCAAGGCGCAGTTGCACAAAGTCAGCGTGGCGCGTTACCTCACTGGCCAAGTGATCATCAGCGACGGCCTCAAAGGTGGCGAAAAAGTCGTGGTGGCGGGCGGGCAATTGCTGCACCCCGGCATGCAGGTCGAGATCGCCCAGGCGCCGGACCCGGCGCAGGCCCAAGGCGCGCAACCATGAAGTACCTGACGGTTGTCCTCATCGCCGGCCTGCTGCTCGTGGGTTGCTCCAAGCCGGAACCGCCGCCCGAGCCGGTGCGCCCGGTGCTGTCCATGGAAGTGAAATCCGAAGACCAGGAAACCTTCGGCCGTTTCGCTGGCACCATCCAGGCGCGCTATGAAAGCAACCTCGGCTTTCGTGTTCCGGGTCGCATCGCCCGGCGCGCCGTGGATGTGGGCGCCGAAGTGGAGAAAGGTGCCGTGCTCGCCGTGCTCGACCCCACCGACCAACAAAACCAACTGCGCGCGGCCCAGGGCGACCTCGCGCGCGTCCAGGCGCAATTTATCAACGCCCAGGCCAATGCCCGGCGCCAGCAAGCGTTGTTCAACCGTGGCGTCGGCGCCCAAGCCCAATTGGATGCGGCCCAGACTGACCTGAAAACCACCCAGGCCAGCCTCGACCAGGCCCAGGCCACGGTCAACCAGGCCAAGGACCAGCTCAACTATGCCGAACTGCGCACCGACCATGGCGGCATTGTCACCGCCTGGAGCGCCGAAGCCGGCCAGGTGGTCAGCGCCGGCCAGCAAGTGGTGACCCTGGCCCGCCCGGACGTCAAGGAAGCGGTGATCGACCTGCCCGCCGGCCTTGCCGAGCGCCTGCCGCCGGACGTGGTGTTCCTCGTCGCCGGGCAGCTGGACCCCAGCATCAACACCACCGCCACCGTGCGCGAGATCGAGCCCCAGGCCCAGAGCGCCACGCGTACCCGTCGGGCGCGGCTGACCCTGGCCGAAACACCGCCCGCGTTCCGCCTTGGCACGGCGATCAGTGTGACCTTGAGTTCGACCATCGCCCCACGTATCGAGTTGCCCCTGAGCGCCTTGCAGGAAGTCGACGGCAAGACCCGCATTTGGCTGCTCGATACCCACAGCCAGACCGTGCAACCGCGCGACATCACCGTGCTTAGCCGTGACGCTGACAGCGCCTTGCTCAACGGCGGCGTCAACCCCGGCGAGCGTATCGTCACCGCCGGCGTGAACAGCCTGAAACCCGGGCAGAAAGTCAAAATCGACGAGGACAGCCCGCGATGAAAGGGAGCTTCAACTTATCCGACTGGGCCCTCAAGCATCAGTCCTTCGTCTGGTACCTGATGTTCGTCGCGCTGCTGATGGGCGTGTTCTCCTACCTGAACCTGGGCCGCGAGGAAGACCCTTCGTTCACCATCAAGACCATGGTGATCCAGACCCGCTGGCCGGGTGCGACCCAGGAAGAAACCCTCAAGCAGGTGACCGACCGCATCGAGAAAAAACTCGAAGAGATCGACTCTCTCGACTACGTGAAAAGCTACACCCGGCCTGGAGAGTCCACGGTGTTCGTGTTCCTCAAGGACACCACCAGCGCCAAGGCGATCCCCGAGATCTGGTACCAGGTGCGCAAGAAGCTCGACGATATTCGCGGCACCTTCCCCCAGGGCCTGCAAGGGCCGTCGTTCAACGATGAATTTGGTGATGTGTTCGGCTCGGTGTATGCGTTTACCGGCGATGGCCTGTCGATGCGCCAACTGCGCGATTACGTGGAGCAGGTGCGCGCCGAGATCCGCTCGGTGCCGGGGTTGGGCAAGGTCGAGATGATCGGCCAGCAGGATGAAGTGATTTACCTGAATTTCTCCACGCGCAAACTGGCGGCCCTGGGCATTGACCAGCGCCAGGTGGTGCAGAGCCTGCAATCGCAGAACGCCGTAACGCCCGCTGGGGTGATCGAGGCTGGGCCGGAGCGGATTTCCGTGCGCACCTCCGGGCAGTTTGCTTCGGAAAAAGACCTGGCCGACGTGAACCTGCGGCTCAATGATCGCTTCTATCGCCTGGCGGATATCGCCGAGATCACCCGCGGCTACGTCGACCCGGCGCGGCCGATGTTTCGCTTCAACGGCAAGCCGGCCATCGGCCTGGCTATCGCCATGCAGAAGGGCGGCAATATCCAATCGTTCGGTGAGGCCCTGCACACGCGCATGGACGAGCTGACCGCCGACTTGCCCGTGGGCGTCGGCGTGCACAAGGTCTCCGACCAGGCCGAAGTGGTGGAAGAGGCCGTCGGCGGCTTTACCAGTGCGCTGTTCGAAGCGGTGATCATTGTCTTGGTGGTGAGCTTTATCAGCCTCGGCCTGCGTGCCGGGCTGGTGGTGGCGTGTTCGATCCCGCTGGTGCTGGCGCTGGTATTCGTGTTCATGGAATACAGCGGCATCACCATGCAGCGTGTGTCGCTGGGCGCGTTGATCATCGCCCTTGGCTTGTTGGTGGACGACGCGATGATCACCGTGGAAATGATGATCACACGCCTGGAAAAAGGCGAAACCAAGGAACAGGCGGCGACCTACGCGTACACGTCCACGGCATTCCCCATGCTCACCGGCACGCTGGTGACCGTGGCCGGCTTTGTCCCGATTGGCCTCAACGCCAGCTCGGCGGGGGAGTACACCTTCACCCTGTTCGCGGTCATTGCGGTGGCGATGCTGGTGTCGTGGGTGGTGGCGGTGCTGTTTGCGCCGGTGATTGGCGTGCATATCCTCAGTGCCAATGTGAAGCCCCATGGCAACGAACCGGGGCGCATCGGCCGCGCGTTCAATGCCGGTATGCTCTGGGCCATGCGCAACCGTTGGTGGGCGATCGGCATCACCGTGGCCCTGTTTGCCGCGTCGGTGTTTTCCATGCAGTTCGTGCAGAACCAGTTCTTCCCGTCGTCGGACCGCCCGGAAATCCTCGTCGACCTCAACCTGCCGCAAAACGCCTCGATCAATGAAACCCGCAAGGCGGTCGACCGCCTCGAAGCCATCATCAAGGACGACCCGGACATCGCGCGCTGGAGCACCTACATCGGCCAGGGCGCGATCCGTTTCTACCTGCCCCTCGACCAGCAACTGGAGAACCCGTATTACGCGCAGTTGGTGATTGTCAGTAAGGGCCTGGAAGAGCGCGGTGCGTTGATCACGCGTCTGCAAAAACGCCTGCGTGACGATTTTGTCGGTGTCGGCAGCTTTGTGCAGCCGCTGGAAATGGGCCCGCCGGTGGGGCGGCCGATCCAGTACCGCGTTTCCGGTAAAGACACCGACCAGGTGCGCAAGCACGCCATCGAATTGGCGACCTTGCTCGACAAGAACAGCCACCTGGGCGAGATCATTTACGACTGGAACGAGCCGGGCAAAGTGCTGAGGGTCGACATCGCCCAGGACAAGGCGCGGCAGTTGGGTTTGTCATCCGAAGACGTGGCGCAGTTGATGAACAGCGTGGTCAGCGGGGCCTCGGTGACCCAGGTGCATGACGATATCTACCTGATCAACGTGGTCGGCCGCGCCGTAGACGCCGAACGTGGCACGCCGGAAACCTTGCAGAACCTGCAGATCGTGACACCCAACGGCACCTCGATCCCGCTGCTGGCCTTCGCCACCGTGCGCTATGAGTTGGAGCAGCCGCTGGTGTGGCGCCGCGACCGCAAGCCGACCATCACCATCAAGGCGGCGGTGCGCGACGAGATGCAGCCCACTGACCTGGTCAAGCAGCTCAAGCCCGAGATCGACGCGTTCAGCGCCGACCTGCCGGTGGGCTACACGGTCGCCACGGGCGGCACCGTGGAAGAAAGCGGCAAGGCCCAGGGCCCGATTGCCAGCGTGGTGCCGTTGATGCTGTTTTTGATGGCGACCTTCCTGATGATCCAACTGCACAGCGTGCAGAAGATGTTCCTGGTGGCCAGCGTCGCGCCGCTGGGACTGATCGGCGTGGTGCTGGCGCTGATCCCCACAGGCACGCCCATGGGCTTTGTGGCGATCCTCGGTATTCTCGCGCTGATCGGCATCATCATCCGCAACTCGGTGATCCTGGTGACGCAGATTCACGAATATGAAGTGGCCGGCCATTCGCCGTGGGATGCGGTGGTGCAAGCCACCGAGCACCGGCGCCGGCCGATCCTGCTCACGGCCGCGGCGGCCAGCCTGGGCATGATCCCGATTGCACGGGAAGTGTTCTGGGGGCCGATGGCCTACGCGATGATTGGCGGCATCATCATCGCCACCTTGCTGACGCTGTTATTCCTGCCGGCGCTGTATGTGGCCTGGTACAAGATCCGCGAACCCCAACAGTAACCTGTGGCGAGCGGGCTTGTTGTGATGAACGGGTTTGTTGTGGATAGCAGGCTTGTTGTGGCGAGCGGGCTTGCCCCGCGTTGGGCTGCGAAGCAGCCCCAATAAGGCCGCCGCATTTCTTCTGGTAGAACCGGGAGACTGGTTTTAGGGCCGCTACGCGCCCCAACGCGGGGCAAGCCCGCTCGCCACAACAAGCCCGCTTGCCACAACAAACCCGTTCATCACAACAAGCCTGCTATCCACAACAAGCCCGCTCGCCACAGTTACAGTGTTGCTCCTTAATTGACTGGCATCCGGGCTTGCCCCCTCCCACAAGTTGATCTCGGCTGGGCATTTGAGCCGTGGGAAATTTCTGGAAGTGACGCTTGTTACCCTGGCCGACCGTTGAGTGATTTAACCTCCGGCCTCCACCTCTCAACGGTCGCCTGCCATGAACCGTATGCGTCATACCTTGCTGATGTGTTGCTGCTTGCTGTCGCCCGTGGCTTTTGCCAGCACCGTATTGGAAAACCCGTTGTGGCGAGTCGAACTCGACCCGGCCACCCTCGCCATCCGCGTGACACCCAGCGGCCAGCCAGAGGTCCAGGCCTCCAACGGCGTAGCGGCCCGTGCCGTCAGTCAACTTGCACAACACGATCAACAGGCCAGTTGGCAATGGGATGACGGTGCCTATCGGGTAACTGCCAGCCTGGAGCAGCGCGACCTGGTGCTGTCGATCACGGCGCGGGAAGCCGGTGAGCTGCCGATACTTTTGCAGCCGGCGAGCGCCATGGGCCGAGGGTTGATGTGGCCGCTGGCCGAAGGGCATTACGTGCCGGTCGGCAATACCACGTGGAACACTTTCCTGGTGGCCCAGGGCGATATCAACACCACCCAGGACCTCAGCCTGCCGCTGTGGGGTGTCGATCACGGCGCCTTCACCCTTAACTGGTTGCTGACCAATCCCTATAACAACCGCCTGCGCTGGCGGGGCCAGGCGTTGTCGTTGACCCATGAGTTCACCTCGCTCGCACCTGCCGCCCCCATGACCCTGTTGTTGCACCTGGGCGAAAGCGATCCGCTGGCCGGCGCCAGGCGCTATCGCCAATGGCTGGTTGAGCAGGGCCGCTATGAACCCCTGGCAGACAAGCTGCGGCAAACCCCTGGGGCTGAAAAGCTGCTGGGCGCCAGCCATGTTTACCTGTGGGGCAATGATCTGCTGGCGCCGGAGGATGTGCGTGATTGGCCGCTATTGCTCAAGCGCTTGCGTGCTCATGAGCTCAAAGGCCTGTTGGACAAGGACTCCGCAAAGATCCTGGCGCAGCCCCGCGGGTTGAATCGCTACGAACAAAGCGTGCTGTTGCGCGGCCTCAACGCCGCGATCAACAGGAAGGCCCGGCAGAGTTGGCAGGTGGACGAGCCCGATATGAGCCGTCTTGCCGCCCGCTACGGTGAATTGCGTCGCGAACTGGCCGTGGACTTTGCCGGTGCCCTCGGCGACAGTCCCGACACCTGGGGCAGCCAGGCAGTACAAACCCTGCGCGACGCCGGCTTGCCACGCTTGATGCTGACCCTGGGCGAAGGCTGGGAAGGCGGCCTTTGGCACCCCGAAACCATCCGCGCCGGCGTCGACGCCGGCTACCTGATGGCGCCCTACGATTCCTATCAAACCGCGTTGTCCGCCACCGAAAACCCCGACTGGACTACCGCCCACCTGGGCAACCGGGCCTACCGCGACTGCGCCATCGTGTTGAAGGACGGCAAACTCAAGACCGGCTTCCAGCAGTCCGGCCACTACACTGACCCGCGCTGTGTGCGGCCTCTGCTGGAAGCGCGGGTGAAAGCCGTGCAGGCCAGGGCCGGCTTCAATGCCTGGTTTCTCGATGCGTATGCCACCAGCATGGTGCTCGACAGTTACCGCGACAGCGCTCCGATGACCCAGGCGCAGAACGCTGAAGGCAATATCGATGCGTCCCGTTGGCTGAATACCACGCTGCAAATGCCGACAGGTTCCGAAGACGGCAACGCCATCACCGCCCAGGGCATTCTGTTCGCCCATGGCATGCAAACCCCGGTGCTGGGCTGGGGTGATCGCGACATGACCCAGGACAAGCAGTCGCCCTACTACGTGGGTAACTGGTACCCGCCGGAGCAACCGGCGGTGTTCTTCAAGTCGGTGCCGCTGAACGAGCCGTTTCGTACGCTCTACTTCGACCCGACGCTGCGCCTGCCGCTGTATCAGGCGGTGTTCCACGGCGCGGTGATCACCACCCATCACTGGCTGTTCGACAGCCTCAAACTGAGCAATGTGCGCGCCGAGAACGAGCTGGCCCAACTGCTCTACAACGTGCCGCCGCTGTATCACCTGAGTGCCGCGACGCTCAAGGCGCGGCTGCCGCTGATCCAGCGCCAGGACCGATTTTTTCGACCGTTGCATGAGCGCCTGGCCACCCAGGCGATGACCGGGTTTCGCTGGCTGACGGCGGATCGACAGGTGCAGGAAACCACGTTTGCCGATGGCACGCGGTTGGTGGCGAATTTTTCCACGGCGTCGAGAGAGGGGTTTGCGGCAAGGAGCGTGACAGCGGTGGTGGATGAGAAATCGGTGGTGTATCAGGTGCAGTAGTGGCGTCCATCAGTCCGTCATCGGGGGCAAGCCCCCTCCCACAGGGGCATGCATTTCAAATGTGGGAGGGGGCTTGCCCCGATGGCATCCGCCCAGGCAACCCAGCCTCAAGCCTTGCGCCAAACACTGGCCAGCCAAGGCTGCTGCTCCCTGGGCAATCCCCCTCCCACAGGGGCATGCATTTCAAATGTGGGAGGGGCTTGCCCCCGATGGCATCCGCCCAGGCAACCCCGGACTCAAGCCTTGCGCCAAACACTGGCCAGCCAAGGCTGCTGCTCCCGGGGTAATCCCGCCGGGCGGTAGTAATGCTCCAGCTCCACAAACCCGGCGGTGGTGAGCAGTGTTTGCCACGCATCGAGGTCGTGATAAGACCCATAGCGCGGCCCATTCCAGCCTTCCTGGTTTTCCCCCCGTGGATTGGAGCTGAACAACACTCCACCCGGTTTCAGCGCCCCATGCAGTTGCCTGAGCACACGCGGCAGTTCCTGCTTGGGGATATGAAACAGCACCGCATTGGCAAAGATGCCGTCAAAGCGTTCAGCGGGCAGTTCCAGCTTGAGGAAATCCTGCTGCAACACCTCACAGCCACTGTCTTCCCGCGCCATCTGCGCAAAGCGTTCCGAACCATCGAGCCCGACGGCGATATGCCCCATGCGCGTAAAGGTCTGCAAATCCCGCCCCGGCCCGCAGCCGAAGTCCAGCACGGTAAAGGGCGGCGTGCCCTGGATATGCCGCAGCAGCGCGTTGATGTTCTGGCTCACATCGTGGTCGCGGGTACCTTCACGGAAGTCCTCGGCCACCTTGTTGTAGTGGCCGAGGGTGGTGGACGTGATCTGGTCGAGGTCGTCGGGCTTGAGAGGCATGGTGATGAATACCGGGCGCTGAGATGGCCCGACTATACCCCATGTGTCGAGCGGGCTTGCCGTCACACCAGTCAGTTAAGGAGGAGCACTGTAACTGTGGCGAGCGGGCTTGCCCTAATGCCGTTCAGTTAAGCGTACATCGCCTTCTGTAGGAGCGAGGGGGACGCCTAGTTCTTGCTCGCGAAAAACGTCAACGATAACGCGTGTTTCCTGAATGAACGCGGCGCCTGTGAGTTTTTCGCGAGCAAGCTCGCTCCTACAAAAAAGCCTTAACTGAACGGCATTAGGGCTTGCCCCGCGTCGGGCTGCGCAGCAGCCCCAGCTTTCAGCGCTTATTCAGCCCCCGCGCCAACCGATCGCCACCCAACTGGATCGCCGCCACCAGGATCACCAGCAGCACAATCACCGTGAGCATGATCTGCGTATCGAAACGCTGGTAGCCGTAGCGGTAGGCAATGTCGCCCAAGCCACCGGCGCCGATTGCCCCGGCCATGGCCGACGAGTTGATCATGGTCACCAGGGTGATGGTGAACCCGCCGACAATCCCCGGCAGGGCTTCGGGCAACAGCACGTGCCAGATGATGTGCCAGCGCCGGCAGCCCATGGCCTGTGCGGCTTCGATCAGGCCGTGGTCGACCTCGCGCAGACTCACTTCGGCGATCCGCGCAAAGAACGGTGTAGCGGCGATAGTCAGCGGTACCACCGCCGCCCATACGCCATAGGTGGTGCCGACGATCAACCGCGTGAACGGGATCAGCGCCACCATCAGGATCAGGAACGGAATGGAGCGGAACAGGTTGACGAACGCCCCCAGCACCCGGTTCAACGCAGGCGCCTGGTAGATGCCGCCCTTGTCGCTGGTGACCAGGAACACCGCCAGCGGAATGCCCACCAGCAACGCGATCAGCGATGACACGCCGACCATCAACAAGGTGTCGAGGGCACCCTGTACTAAACGATCAAACCACATAGCCCACCACCTCTACCTGTTGTGCCCAGCGCCCGGCGCGATTGCGCAGCGCTTCGGCGTTATGGGGCGAGCCGTTCACTGCCAGCAGCAGTTGCCCCAGGGCATGCCCCTGGATGCGTTCCACGCCGCCCTGCAGCAAGCGCACGCGCCCGCCAAGTGCGCCGAACAGCGCGGCCAGGTCTGGTTCATCGGTAGCGCTGCCGGTGAACTGCAAGCGCAGCACCACGGCCGCGTCTGACGACGCGGGCGTGGCCTGCAAACGGCTTTGCAGTTCGTCCGGCAAACCGTGCTGCAACGGTGCCAGCAGGGTCTTGCTGACCTCATGTTGCGGGTTGCCGAACACTTTCCACACCGGGCCTTGCTCGACGATGCGCCCGTGTTCCAGCACGACCACGCGGTCGCAGATTTCGCGGATCACCGCCATCTCGTGGGTGATCAACACGATGGTCAAACCCAGGCGCCGGTTGATCTCGCGCAACAGGCCGAGGATCGATTGGGTGGTCTCCGGGTCGAGGGCCGAGGTGGCCTCGTCGCATAACAGGATTTGTGGGTCGTGCACCAGCGAGCGGGCAATGCCCACACGCTGTTTCTGCCCGCCTGAGAGCTGCGCCGGGTAGGCCTTGTGCTTGTCCTGCAAACCCACCAGTTCCAGCAGCTCACGGACCTTTTGCTCGCGTTGCGGCTTAGGCACGCCGGCGACTTTGAGCGGCAATTCGACGTTCTGCCACACGGTCTTGGCCGACATCAGGTTGAAGTGCTGGAAGATCATGCCGATACGCCGACGCAGCGCCACCAGGCGGTCTTCGTCGTAGTCGCCGATGTCCACCTGATCGATCAGCACGCGCCCGCTGCTGGGTTGCTCCAGGCGGTTGATGGTGCGGATCAGCGATGACTTGCCGGCGCCGCTGCGGCCGATAATGCCGAACACTTCACCACGCTGGATCGCCAGGTCGATGCCTTGCAAGGCATGCACGCTGCCGTCGTAGGTCTTGCCCAGGTTGATAAAGCGCACGTGCGCGCGGTTCAGGTCCGGGTGCAGTTCGGTCTGCTCGGCGTCCCTGGGCGGTAAACCCAGGTCGCGCAGTTGAGAGTGGGCGGCGGTCATTTTTTGTCTTCCCAACCGACTTGGTACAACTTGCCAAGGGATTTATCCAACGCCGCGCGCACCACTGGCGAGTGCTGGTAGATGTCGACGAACTTGATCACGCGTGGGTCGGTTTTGCTTTTGGGCTGGATCACGAACTGGATCACGTATTCCGGGTGGTCGAGACCGTCGAACAGCAGCGCCGACTCGGCATCGAAGGTCTTCGACAGGCGGATATACGCCGGGTAGCCCTGCACCAGGTCCGCATCGTCATACGCGCGCACCAGTTGCACGGCTTCGACTTGCAGGATCTTGATCTTCTTCGGGTTGCTCACGATGTCTTCTTCGGTCGCCTTGTAGCCCACGCCCGGCTTGAGGGTGATCAAGCCGGCCTTGGCCAGCAGTTGCAGGCCGCGACCGCTGTTGATCGGGTCGTTGGCAATCGCCACGCTGGCGCCTTGGGGCAGGTCGTTGATGCTTTTGTATTTTTTCGAATACAGCCCGACGTTGTTGATGATGCCCGGCGCGTACGGCACCAGGTCAAAACCAGCGGCGGCCTTGGCGTTTTCCAGGAACGGGATGTGCTGGAAGTAGTTCACGTCGATGTCACCGGCGGCCAGGCTGACGTTGGGCGCGATCCAGTCGGTGAATTCCACCAGCTCGACTTTCAAGCCTTGCTTGCCGGCTTCGGCGACGGCGGCTTCCAGGGGAATGGCGAAGGCGGCGGTGGTGCCGATTTTCAACGGTGCATCGGCGGCGAACACCGCCGCGCTGAACAACCCGAAGGCCAGGGCCAGTGCTTTGACTGGGTGGGAGAGCAGGATCTTTTTCATAATCGAGTTCCAGTTGTAGGAGCGAGCTTGCTCGCGAAAAATTTGAGGGCGCTGCGGGGTATCAGAGGCCACGCGTTATCGTTAACTATCTTCGCGAGCAAGCTCGCTCCTACAGGGGGCAGTGGCGGTAGGTGGAGCCGGTGTGTTGTTTGGGCAAGCGCGCGCTGCGCTGGAATACCTTTTCCCGTAGCGTGCCGTTCTCATACTCGGTCTTGTACGACCCACGCTTCTGCAACTCCGGCACCACCAGGTCGATAAAGTCCACGTAGCTTTCCGGCGTCACAATGCGCGTGAGGTTGAAGCCATCCAGGCCGGTTTCGCTGATCCAGGATTCCAGCTCGTCAGCGACCTGTTCGGGCGAGCCGACCAGGGTGATATAGCGCCCACCGAGGGCGTGCTGCTCGAGCAATTTGCGCCGGGTCCAGTCGTTGTTTTGCAGGTTCTTGGTGGCCGACTGGATCGCGTTGCTCTTCACGTACTGGATCGGTTCGTCGATTTCGTATTGGGAAAAATCAATCGCGGTGGACGCCGAGAAATGCGCCACGCCGGCCTCCGCGCTGGCGTAGCTCAAGTACTCGGCGTGCTTGGCCCACGCCAGTTCTTCGGTGGCGCCGACGATCACGTTGAGGCCCATGAACACCTTGATGTCGTCCGGGTTGCGCCCGGCCTCGACTGCGCTGGCGCGCACCTTGTCCACCTGCACCTTGGTAGCGGCCTTGTTTTGCCCGCTGATGAATACGCACTCGGCATGCCGCCCGGCGAACAGCAAGCCACGCTCCGAACTGCCGGCCTGGAACAGCACGGGCGTACGCTGCGGCGACGGTTCGCACAGGTGGTAACCCTCCACCTGGTAGAACTCGCCGTGATGCTCGACCTTGTGCACCTTGCCCGGCTGCGCATACACCCGCGCTTGCGGATCGTTGAGCACCGCGTCGTCTTCCCAGCTGCCTTCCCAGAGCTTGTAGAGCACCTCCAGGTATTCATCGGCCTGGTCGTAGCGCCGGTCATGCTCGACCTGTTCGGACAGGCCCATGGCCTTGGCGGCGCTGTCGAGGTAGCCGGTGACGATGTTCCAGCCGACACGGCCACGGCTCAGGTGATCGAGGGTGGACATGCGCCGGGCGAACAGGTACGGCGGCTCATAAGTGAGGTTGGCGGTGAGGCCGAAGCCGAGGTTTCTGGTCACGGCGGCCATCGCCGAGAGCAGCAGCAACGGGTCATTGACCGGCAGTTGGATCGACTCCTTGAGCGGCACATCAATCGAGCGCTGGTACACGTCGTACACGCCGACGATATCGGCGATGAACAAACCGTCGAACAACCCGCGCTCCAGGGTTTGCGCCAGGTCGGTCCAGTACTCGATGCTCTTATATTGGGTGGAGGTGTCCCTTGGGTGGGTCCACATACCGTGGTTGATATGCCCGATGCAGTTCATGTTGAAGGCATTGAGCAGGATCTTTTTCTTCGCCATCAGATGGTCCCCCGCAGTGGCGGGTTTTCAGCGTTGAGGTAGTAATTACCTACCGCGTGGTACTTCCAGCGCACCGGGTCGTGCAGGGTGTGCACGCGGGCGTTGCGCCAGTGGCGGTCGAGGCCGTGCTCGGCCAGGGTGGCCTGGCTGCCGGCCAGTTCGAACAGGGTGCTGCCGGCGGCCAGGGAAATCTCGGTGCTCAAGGCGCGCACTTCGGCCACGGCAATCGATGCCGCCGCCACGGTGTCGGCATTGCTGTCGGCCTGGGCGCGGTCGAGGTAAACACCGGCACGTTCCAGCAAGGCTTCGGCAGCGTGCAGGCGGATGCTCAGGTGGCCAAAACTCTTCAGGGTGAGCGGGTCTTCGGTGGCTTTGTCGTTGCCGGAATCGATCCACGGGCGGGTCTTGGTGCGCACAAAGTGCAGCGCGTCCTCGAAGGCGGCGCGGGCGATGCCGGTGTCGATGGCGGCGTGAAGGATCTGCGCCAACGGGCCTACGGTGGTGGGGCGCTCGAAGGCGCTCTGGAACGCAATCACGTCGTGCGCGGCGACCCACACATTGTCGAAGACGACGGAGCCGCTGCCGGTGGTGCGCTGGCCGAAGCCACTCCAGTCGTCGATCACGTTCAGGCCTTCGCTGTCGCGGGGCACGAAGGCCAGTTGCTGGATGCCGTGTTCATCCACCACCGAGGTGGGGATGCGTTGGGCATAGATCGCGCCGGTGGCGTAGAACTTGCGTCCGCTGATACGAAAGCCATCGCCATCGCGGGTGATGGCGGTCACGCGGTCGTGGGCGGTCTTGGTGCCCAGTTCCGCCAGGGCGTTGCCGAAGCGTCGGCCGGCGAGCACTTCGGCGTACAGGCGTTGTTGCTGTTCAGGGCTGCCATTCACGCGCAGCACTTCGAGGGCATAGAAATGGTTTTGCGGAATCTGGCCCAGCGAGGCGTCGGCCTGGGCGATCAGCGCAATGACTTTGGCGAGGGTGACGTTGGATACGCCGGCGCCGCCGTATGCCTTGGGTACGCTGATACCCCACAGGCCGGAGCGCGAAAACACGTCCAGTTCGGGCAGCGGCAGGCGGCGTTCGCGGTCGCGCTGGGCGCTGTCGCGGCGCAAGTCTTCGGCCAGGTCGCTGGCGACAATAAGGGCTTGTTCGTCGCTGGTGATAACCGCGACACGGTGAGAAAGGGTCATGAGTTTCTCCAGAGGTCTGGTCGGTTAAATCCAGGAATGGCGAGCCGGCAATGTGCCGTTCAAGCGATAGGCGCCAACGGCGTGATACTTCCAGCGCACCGGGTCGTGCAGGGTGTGCACCCGCGCGTTGCGCCAGTGACGGTCGAGGTTGAATTCGGCGAGGGTGGCGCGGCTGCCGGCCAGTTCGAAGAGTTTTTCGCTGACCAGCAACGACACTTCAGTGGTGAGCACCTTCGCCTCGGCCACGGCAATCGACGCCCGCGCGGCGGACTGGGCGGTGATCGGCGCGGCGCTGACCTGGTCCAGCACCTGACCGGCCTTGCGCAGCAGCGCCTCGGCGGCGTGCAGTTCGATTTTCAGCTTGCCGATATCGGCGATCACATACAGGTCATCGCTGGCGCGTTCGACCTTGGCGTCGATCCACGGGCGCGAACGCTCGCGCACAAAGGCGATGGTGTCATCCAGCGCGCCACGGGCAATGCCGGCGTCGATGGCGGCCTGGATCAATTGCGAGACGGCGCCCTGGATATTCGGGCTTTCGCCGATGCGCCAGTTCTCGACCACCAGCTCTGCGTCGACCGGCACCTGGTCCAGCAGCACGGTGCCGCTGGCGGTGGTGCGTTGGCCAAAGCCGGACCAATCGTCGACGATGCGCAGCCCTTCGGTGCCACGGCGCACAAATGCCATGACCTGCTTGCCGTCATCGTTCAACGCTTTGACCGCCACCCAATGGGCAAACAGCGCACCGGTGGAATAAAACTTCTGGCCGCTGATCACATAACCATCGCCCTTGGCAGTGATGCGCGCCTTGAGTTCCAGGGTGTTCCTGGTGCCACGCTCCGGGCCGCCGTTACCAATGCGCCAGCCGTCGAGCACGCTTTGGAACAGCTGCTTTTTCTGGCGCTCGGTGGCGGCACCCTGCAACAGGTGCAGGATGCCGAAATGGTTCTGCGGGATCTGCCCGAGGGCCGGGTCTGCCGCGCTGATGATCGCGAACACATCGGCCAGGGTCACGAACGACACTTGTGGGCCGCCGTACTCACGGGGAATGGAAATACTGCCCAGCCCGCTGCGGGTGAATTGCTCGATCTGTGCCCACGGCAACTTGCGCTGCTGGTCGCGCTTGGCGGCTTGCAGGCGCGCAGCCTGGGCCAGCTCATGGGCCGCGCTCAACGCTTGGGCGTCGTTGCGCAGCACAGTGGCTGGCAACAGCAGGGGGGCTACGTCCAGATCACTCTGGGGGGGTGTTAGAGCCAAGTTAGACATCAGCGCCGCTCCTTGGCTGCACGTAATGCCCTGGCGTTGCGCACCGGGGTAATTCTGACCATACCGACCTCGCATTCAATGAAATGAAAACAAAACAATCAGGAATGTCCGGTGGTCCGGTGCATATACCCTAAGCGTGTTAAATCTTTAAATAAACTAACTTTTAGGAATATGCATAGAAGGTCCGTCACCCAGGTTCCAAGGGGGAACCGAGGCGACGCGGTTGATAGGGCAGCGCGTCCCTGGCCGCACGGGTCGGCGCCTGGGGCGCACAGGCGGCGATGCGCAAAGTGCGGGCGGGCGCCCAGCGTGAATTATTGCCAACCCGATCGAGGATGCAGTACGTCACGTCCAGCCGGCTGTCGTCGCCCGCTTCGAGAATCACCGCTGAAGGTACCCACACCTGGACCGCCAGGCCGACGCTGCGCGTCGTTATTTTCGGCAGGTCCAGGCGCACATCACCCCAGCGCAGGGTGATGGCGTCGCCGCTGGCCATGTTCAGGTAAGGCTCGATGGTCAGCGGAATACCGCGACGTACCTGGCTGCCGTTGACGCCGTAACGGCCGATCATCGCGGGTACCCTGATGGGGGCGAGGTTCTGGTTTTCGTCGCTGTACAGCGGCGAGGGCTGGCCGCCTGGGCCGTTGGTCTTGACGCGTACCTGCGTCACCGCCGAGCGGGCCGGGCTGCGGCCGACTTGCATGACCTGGTAGTGAACCTGTGCCAGGCCATCCTGCACGAAGCTTTCGGGCACCCGCAGGTGGGTGGGGGTGCCGACCTTGCACGCCGTTACCCGACGTGAGGCGGCGAAGCAGTTGTTCCAGAACAGTTCGATCAGGTCGCCTTCATCCATGCCCGGATAGGGGGCGATATCGACCTGCAGTTGGGTGGCGGCCAGGGCGTTGATGCCGTGCGGCAGGGCCTGGGGCAGGGTCGGGGCGGTGAGCATGGCCGGGGTTGCAGTGCGCGTCATAAGTCATCTCCTTGATGCAGCCAGCAGCAATCGTTCCGGACCTTGGGCGCAGGTGCGCAAACGGGACCGAAAGGAACGATTCAGTGAGTAGCCGGGATAGGATCCAATCCTCTGGGTGCTAGATAAGAGGGTTGGCCAGGGAGCGTCAATGGCGGCAAAAGGCTAAACGGCGGGTTCGGGAAGATTCAGAAGGGTCTGACTGGGCGGGGGATTTTAAGAGGGGGTGGTGGGGCGATTTACTGGCTGGAACGAAGCATTCCTGTAGGAGCTGGCTTGCCAGCGAAGACCGTCCAGACGACACGGTTAATCCGGTTAAACGCGTTATCGTTGACGATTTTCGCTGGCAAGCCAGCTCCTACAGGGTTACAGGGTGGGTCTCAGTGGGCCAGGAATTTGCTCAGGAACTGCCGGGTCCGTTCTTCCTTGGGGTTGGCGAACAGCGCCTTGGCTTCACCCTGTTCGACGATCACGCCCTTGTCGAAGAAGATCACCCGGTTGGCCACATCACGGGCAAAGCTCATCTCGTGGGTGACGATGACCATGGTGCGGTTTTCTTCGGCCAGGCTGCGAATGGTCGCCAGCACTTCACCCACCAACTCCGGGTCGAGTGCCGAGGTGGGTTCGTCAAACAGGATCACCTCCGGCTCCATGGCCAAGGCGCGGGCAATCGCCACGCGCTGTTGCTGGCCGCCGGACAGGCGCCGTGGGTAGGACGCTTCCTTGCCCGCCAGGCCGACCTTGGCCAACAAACTGCGACCCAGGGTAACCGCCGCTTCGCGGGGCATCTTCTTGACCACGATCGGGCCTTCGATGACGTTTTCCAGTGCGGTGCGGTGGGGGAACAGGTTGAAGTTCTGGAACACAAAGCCCACGTGCTGGCGCAGACGCCGCACCAGGCCCTGTTGCTGGTTGAGCGGCTTGCTGCCGTCGATCTCGATGTCACCCACCTTGATGCGGCCGCTGGTGGGTTCTTCGAGGAAGTTCAGGCAGCGCAGGAAGGTGGTCTTGCCGGAACCGCTGGGGCCGATGATGGCGACGACTTCGCCTTCCTTGACCTCAAGGTCGATACCGTTGAGCACCACCTGGCCGTTGAATTGTTTGGTCAGTTTTTCAACCACGATCATGCTTCAAGACTCCAGGTCATGCCGGTTGACCCGGTCTTCCAGGCGGTTTTGGAAGTGCGCCAGGATGCTTGCCAGCACCCAGTAGATCAGGGCGGCGGACAGATACATGGTGAAAATCTCGAAGGTGCGCGCCGACACCAATTGAGCCTGGCGGAATAGCTCCGGCACCTGGATGGTGGCGGCCAGCGCGGTGTCCTTGACCAGCGAAATAAAGCTGTTGCCCAAAGGTGGCAAGGCGGTGCGCATCGCCTGCGGCAGGATGGCCCGGCGCAGGGTCTGCGCACGGGTCATGCCGATACTGGCGGCGGCTTCCCACTGGCCACGCTCGATGGAAGCGATGGCGGCCCGCAGGATTTCACAGGCGTAGGCGGCCATGTTCAGCGAGAAGCCGATCATCGCCGCCGGGATCGGATCCAGCTCGATGCCCACTTGCGGCAAGCCGTAGTAGATCAGGAACAGCTGTACCAGCAAGGGCGTGCCGCGAAAGAACGACACGTAGACGCGGGCTGTCCAGCTCAGCAGCTTGAAGCGCGACAGCCGCATCAAGGCCAGGCCGAAGCCCAGCAGCAAACCGAAAAACATCCCGCCAAGGCTGAGAATCACCGTGTAATACGCGCCCTTGAGCAGAAAGGGCGCGGAGTCCAGCGCGAGTTGGAAACCTGCTTCCATTATTGAGTGACGTCAGCGTTGAAGTACTTCTCGGACAGCTTCTTCAAGGTGCCGTCGGCGCGCAGCTTGTCGAGGGCCTTGTTCACCGCTTCAAGCAACTCGGGCTCGCCTTTGCGCAGGGCGATACCGGCTTCCTGACGGGAGAAGGCGTCGCCGGCAGCGGCGGTGTCCGGGGCTTTCTTGGCGTATTCCAGGGCCGCCAGGCGGTCGATCAGGATGGCGTCGATACGGCCGATGCGCAGGTCCTGGAACTTGGTCGGGTCATCGTTATAGGTCTTGATAATGGCTTTGGGTTGGTTGTCCTTGAGCCATTGTTCGTAGTTGGTGCCCAGGCCTACCCCGACTTTCTTGCCGGCCAGGTCGTTGGCGGTCTTGATGGTGTCGAGGTTCTTTTTCAGCACCAGCGCCTGGATACCGGAAACGGTGTAAGGCGTGGAGAAGTCGTACTTCTTCTTGCGCTCTTCGGAGATGGTGACTTGGTTGACGACGGCATCCAGGCGCTTGGATTCCAGGGCGGCGAGGATGCCGTCCCATGGCGTGGCCTGGAGCTTGACCTTCACGCCCAGCTCTTTGGCCAGGGCTTCGGACAGTTCGACTTCGAAACCGCTGAGCTTGCCGCTTTCATCGACGAAGCTGAACGGCGGGTAGGTGCCTTCCAGGCCGATTTTGATCTCGCCGGCCTTTTTGATATTGCCCAGTTGCTCGCCGGCAACTGCCTGGCCCAGCCAACCAGCCCCGAGAGCCAGCCCCAATGTGCCGACCAGCAAGGTGCGACGGAATACGGAAATAGTCATGAAGAGCCCCTGTGTTTTTTATGTTGAGCGAAGCAGGTGACGCGGTAGTCGTATCCTGCCTTAAAGCGCGAAGCGCGTCTTCGCCTTCGGCGCGATGATAAAGCCGGGTTTTAAGACTTGAAAATAATATAAATCAATTCATTTATGCTTATCTGGAATATGTAGCGACCCTAATGTGGGAGGGGGCTTGCCCCCGATAGCGGTGTATCAGTAACAAGTGAGCTGGCTGACGCTCCGCTATCGGGGGCAAGCCCCCTCCCATATTCAGCCCGCGTTTATTCAGTTGAAAACCGAGTCATAGGCAAACAACGCCGGTGCCCCACCGGTATGCAGGAAAATAATCGGGCCATCTTCAAAGCGCTGGCGCCCGATACCGTCCAGCAAGCCGGCCATGGCCTTGCCAGTGTAGACCGGGTCCAGCAGCAGGCCTTCCTGGCTTGCCAATAGCTTGACCGCCGAAAGGGTGCCGGCGTTCGGTTCGCCATAACGAGGGCCGAAATATTCGTCCCACAGAATCACCTTGAACGCGTCGGGGATGTCCACGCCGAGCAACTCGGCCGTGCGTTCGGCCAGGCCCTGCACTTTCGGCAACTGCGCTTCCTCGGTGCGCGACACCGTAACGCCGATTACCGGCAACTTCGGCAGCATTTCGCTCAAGGCCAGTGCCAGGCCGCTGTGGGTACCGGCGCTGCCGGAGGCCAGCACCACGGCGGCAAACTCGATCCCTCTGGCCTCGATCTGCCCGGCCAGTTCCAGGCCGGCGCGCACGTAGCCCAGGGCGCCGAGTGCATTGGAGCCGCCGATGGGGACGAGGTAAGGCTTCTTGCCGTTGCTGCGCAGGCGTTCGGCGAGGGCGTTGAGTTGCTCGTCGACGTTGTCGAGGTTCTCCACCAACTCGACCTTGGCGTCGAACAGCTCCAGCAGCAGGCGGTTGCCGTTGCCCAGGTAGTTGGGGTCTTCGGTGCCGGTGGGGTTTTCCAGCAGGGCGACGCAGCCCAGGCCGAGCTTGGCGGCGAGCGCGGCGGTCTGGCGTACGTGGTTGGACTGGATGGCGCCAGCGGTCACCAGGGTGTCGGCCCCCTGGGCGAGGGCATCGGCGGCCAGGTATTCGAGTTTGCGCAGCTTGTTGCCGCCCAGGGCCAACGGCGTGGTGTCATCGCGTTTGACGTAGATATCGCGTCCCAGCCAGGTCGACAGCCGCTCGAGTTTTTCCAGGGCGGTGGCACCGCCCAGCAGTTCCAGACGGTTAAAGCGGTCGAGCTGTTGTTTGATCATGGCTACGCACGGTTGCTAAGTGATGGAGGGACTATAGGCAGGCACTTTTCATCGGGCAACCGTCAATCGCATATGCCGGAAGGTTCTTAGCATCACACCATTGGTTCTTAAGGGCGGCCGGGGTGCATACCGTAAAGTGATGGCCATTTCGTCAGGAGTGAATACCGTGAGTGAGCGTTCCAGTCATTGGCAATTACAGACCATCGTCAGCCAACTGCGCGGCGCCCGTGACCAGTGGCGTGCGCGCAATGGCCGTTTGAGCGGCGAGCACGGCGGGCGTGAGCTGCCCTCGCGCGAAGCGGTGGCGCAGATTCTTGAAGCGCTGTGTGGTGCGCTGTTCCCGATGCGCCTGGGGCCGGTGGACCTGCGTGAAGAGAGTGAAGATTTCTACGTCGGGCATACCCTCGATGTTGCCCTCAACGCCTTGCTCGCTCAGGCGCGCCTGGAACTGCGCTATGCCGCCCGGCAAAGCGGCCAGGACGACAGCGACGTCGACGCCCTTGCCATCCGCTTGATCCAGGACTTCGCCCTGGCCTTGCCGTCCCTGCGCAGCCTGCTCGACACCGACGTGCTGGCCGCTTACCACGGCGACCCTGCCGCGCGCAGCGTGGACGAAGTGCTGCTGTGCTATCCGGGGATCCTCGCGGTGATTCACCATCGCCTGGCGCACCATCTGTACCGGGCCGGCCTGCCGCTTTTGGCGCGGATCAGCGCGGAAATCGCCCACTCGGCCACGGGCATCGACATTCACCCCGGCGCGCAGATTGGCCCAAGCTTCTTTATCGACCATGGGACCGGCGTGGTGATCGGCGAAACCGCGATCATCGGTGAGCGGGTGCGCATCTACCAGGCCGTGACCCTTGGCGCCAAGCGTTTCCCGGCAGATGAAGATGGGCAGTTGCAGAAGGGCCATCCGCGCCATCCGATTGTCGAGGATGACGTGGTGATCTATGCCGGGGCGACGATCCTCGGGCGGATCACCATCGGCAAGGGTTCGACCATTGGCGGCAACGTGTGGCTGACCCGCAGTGTGCCGGCGGGGGCGAATATTACGCAGGCGAATTTGCAGCATGATGATGGGGCGCAGAAATAGCGCCGGTCTTGAAAATCACACACAACCCTGTGGGAGGGGGCTTGCCCCCGATATAGGTGGTTCAGTCAATGCATCTGTGACTGACACACCGCTATCGGGGGCAAGCCCCCTCCCACATTTTGTGACTGCATTGCAAAGTTGAGCCGTATTTCAGTCAGTAATCGCTGAACGATTTGCCTCTCCCACCCGTCATACCAATCCTTGAGCTGATGTAGGAATCCCCTACCACTCGGCCCTGCGATTAGTCCCAGACTGCCTATCCATGTTTAACTTGAATGCTCGTTCAAGTTAAACCGGTGGTTCGCTGCCCGCTCACAACAGGAGGCTTACCTTTGCTGAGTCCGTTATTCACAGCCACATCCTTCACCCTCGGGGTGCATCGTTCATGAGTGCATCGTCCACCCCAGCCAGCGGCCTGGTGCGCATGAATGCGCCCGTCTTCTACTTTGCCGCGACCTTCATCCTGCTGTTCGGCATCACTGTCATCGCTATCCCGCAACAGGCTGGTGCCTGGCTGCTGGCGGCGCAAAACTGGGCGGCCAATACGGTCGGCTGGTACTACATGCTGGCGATGACCCTGTATCTGGTCTTCGTGGTGGTCACCGCGTTATCGGGCTACGGCAAGATAAAACTCGGTGCCGACCACGACGAGCCCGAATTCAGTTACCTGTCCTGGGCCGGCATGCTGTTCGCCGCCGGCATCAGCATCACGCTGTTTTTCTTCTGCGTTTCCGAGCCGCTGACCCACCTGGTGCAACCGCCCCAGGGCGAAGCGATGAATGCCGATGCCGCGCGCCAGGCTATGCAGATTCTCTTCCTGCACTGGGGCCTGCATGGTTGGGGGGTGTTTGCCTTTGTCGGCATGGCCCTGGCGTACTTCGCCTACCGGCATAACCTGCCGCTGGCCCTGCGCTCGGCGCTGTACCCGCTGATCGGCAAACGCATCAATGGCCCTATCGGCTATGCGGTGGACGGCTTCGGCATCATCGCCACGGTGTTTGGCCTGGGTGCCGACATGGGCTTTGGCGTGCTGCACCTCAACTCCGGCCTCGACTACCTGTTCGGGGTTGCCCACACGCAGTGGATCCAGGTCGGCTTGATCACCTTGATGATGGGCGCGGCGATCCTCGTCGCCGTGGCCGGCGTCGACAAGGGTGTGCGGGTGATGTCCGACATCAACATGCTGCTGGCCTGCGCGCTGCTGCTGTTCGTGTTGTTTGCCGGCCCCACCCAGCACTTGCTCAACACCCTGATCCAGAACATCGGTGATTACCTGGGTGCGCTGCCGACCAAGAGTTTCGATGTGTACGCCTACGACAAACCGAGCGACTGGCTGGGCGGCTGGACGGTGTTCTACTGGGCCTGGTGGATCGCATGGTCACCGTTCGTGGGCCTGTTTATCGCACGGATTTCCCGTGGCCGGACCATCCGCGAATTCGTGTTCGGCGTGCTGCTGATCCCGCTGGGTTTCACCCTGGCGTGGATGTCGATTTTCGGCAACAGCGCTATCGACCAGGTGCTCAACCACGGGATGACCGCGCTCGGTCAGTCGGCCATCGATGACCCCTCGATGAGCCTCTACCTGCTGCTGGAAACCTACCCGTGGAGCAAAACCGTCATCGCGGTCACGGTGTTTATCAGCTTCGTGTTCTTCGTCACGTCGGCCGACTCCGGCACGGTGGTGCTCTCAACCCTGTCGTCCAAGGGCGGCAACGCCGATGAAGACGGGCCGAAATGGCTGCGGGTGTTCTGGGGCGCCATGACCGCGCTGGTCACCAGTGCGTTGTTGTTTGCCGGCAGCATCGACTCGCTGAAGTCGGCCGTGGTGCTGACCTCATTGCCGTTCTCGCTGATCCTCTTGCTGATGATGTGGGGGCTGCACAAGGCCTTCTACCTCGAATCGCAAAAGCGCATCGCCCAGTTGCATTCGCTGGCGCCGGTGTCGGCCTCGCGCAAAGGCAAGGGCGGTTGGCGCCAGCGCCTGAGCCAGGCGGTGCACTTCCCATCGCGGGACGAGGTGTACCGCTTCCTCGAATCGACCGTGCGCCCGGCGATCGAAGAAGTGACAGCGGTGTTTGTCGAGAAGGGGCTCTCGGTCGTGACTCAGCCCGATCCTTCCAACGACAGCGTCAGCCTGGAAATCGGCCACGGCGAGGAGCACCCGTTCATCTACCAGGTGCAGATGCGCGGCTACTTCACGCCGTCGTTTGCCCGTGGCGGCATGGGTTCCAAAGAGATCAACAACCGTCGCTACTACCGCGCGGAAGTGCACTTGAGCGAGGGCAGCCAGGACTACGACCTGGTGGGCTACACCAAGGAGCAGATCATCAACGACATCCTCGACCAGTACGAGCGGCACCTGCAGTTTTTGCACTTGGTTCGCTAGCCGTTTGTGGGAGGGGGCTGGCCCCCTCCCACAAAAAACCGCGCAAGGCCCTGAATTCACGGGCTTTCTTAAATTTAATTTCATCCGCCTGCGCGCCGTTTTGACGCGTAACTGTCATCTGGCCACTGCGTAATTGTGTGAAGCGTTTGACGCTTTCATTTCAGAACAGTGACGGAGACCGGTACCCATGAAGACGTTTTTAAGCCCTGTGGTGGGAGCCGCCATGGCGAGCTTTATGCTGTCTGCCCATGCCGATTTTATCGATGACAGCCACGCCGACGTGACCCTGCTCAACCGCTACCTCAACCAGCAGGGGCGTGACGTGGTTGGCAGCAATGCCAAGGCCCACAGCATTCGGGATTGGGGCCAGGGGTTCGAGTTCAACTTCAAATCGGGCTACACCGAGGGGCCGGTTGGCTTTGGCTTGGACCTGCAAGCGTTCTACGGCTTGAAGCTGGATTCCGGCGGCGACCTCAACGACAAGGACCACCAGGGCCGCTACCCTGGCAGCATGTTCCCGCTGGACAACGGCAAGTCCGCCGACCAATTCGGTGTGCTCAGCCCGACTTTCAAGATGCGCTTTGCCAAGGATGAGTTGCGCGTTGGCACGCTGTACGGCAACAACCCGGTGCTGGCCAACACCGACGGGCGCCTGTACCAGCAGACCAACACCGGTGTGCAACTGGTGTCCAAGGACCTCAGTGACTTTACCTTCACCGGCGGCGATATTTTCAAGACCAAGATCCGCAACGAAACCGGCGACCAGGGCATGATCACCGCCGGCGGGACCAAAGAAAGTGACCGCTTCCTGTTCGGCGGTGCGGACTACACCGGCCTACAGAACACCACTGTCAGCTTGTGGTACTCCAACCTTGAGGATTACTACCAGCAGTTCTTCCTCGGCGCCAAGCGCCATGACGCCTTGTCAGTCGGTGCGATCGACACCGATGTACGCGTGTTCCGCAGCCTGGGGGTAGGCGGTAACGCCGATGGCGACAAAGACTTTGCCGGCGCCGGTTTATATGGCGATGGCAGCACCAAGGGGCGCATCAACCAGTCCACCGTCAGCCTGCTGGAAAGCTACAGCCTGGAGGGCCATACCGTCGGCCTGGGCATCCAGAAAAACAGTGGCGACAGCGACTTCCCGTACCTGGATTCCGGCCTGAACAGCGGCGATAACCGGCAAGGGCCTGGCTCGGGTGCCGACACTCCGGCGTTGACCAACATGCAGTTGAACAAATTCCAGCACGCGGGTGAGCGCACCTGGCTGGCGCAATACAAATATGACTTCGGCAAGCTTGGCCTCAACGGCCTGACGTTCTCCGCTGCCTATGCCCACGGCGATGACATCCGCACTGCCCAAGGCACCACCAGCGAATGGGAACGTAACGTGGCCGTGGCCTATCAAGTGCCGACCGGGACCCTCAAGGGCCTTGGTGTCACATGGAAAAACGCGCACGCCAGCCCGGACATTACCGGCGCCACGGTGCAGGACGAAAACCGCTTCTATGTCAGCTATGTCGTTCCCCTCTGGTAGGCAATTGCTGTAAAACGGAAAGGCAGACTTAAGCGATTCAGCTGGTTAAAAGGCCTGGGAATATCGTTATTCCCAGGCCTTATTTGCCTACGTCCAAGAGAGGATTCGATGACTTACATTGCTGCCGAAAACCGCTATGAATCTATCCCGTATCGCCGCGTAGGCCGCAGTGGACTGGTGCTGCCGGCACTGTCCCTGGGCCTGTGGCACAACTTTGGCGACAGCACCCCGATCGACACACAACGCGCCCTGTTGCGCACCGCGTTCGACCTTGGGATCAACCACTTCGACCTGGCCAACAACTACGGCCCACCCTACGGCAGCGCCGAGATCAACTTCGGCCGTTTGCTGCGCGAAGACTTCAAGCACTACCGCGACGAATTGATCATCTCCAGCAAAGCCGGTTGGGACATGTGGCCGGGCCCTTACGGCCAGGGCGGCGGCTCGCGCAAATATGTGCTGGCAAGCCTGGACCAGAGCCTGCAACGCCTGGGCGTCGACTACGTGGATATTTTCTACTCCCACCGCTTCGACGCCGACACCCCCCTGGAAGAAACCGCCAGCGCCCTCGCCACCGCCGTGCAACAGGGCAAGGCGCTGTACATCGGTATCTCTTCTTACTCCGGTGTGAAAACCCGCGAAATCGCCACCCTGCTCAAAGAGTGGAAAGTGCCGCTGCTGATCCACCAACCGGCCTATAACCTGCTTAACCGCTGGGTGGAAAAAGACCTGCTGGACACCACCGAAGAACTCGGCGCCGGGGTGATCGCATTCACGCCGCTGGCCCAGGGCCTGCTCACCGACAAGTACCTCAACGGCGTGCCGGCCGACGCCCGGGTCAACCGTCCGGGTGGCGGTTCGTTGCAGGCCAAGCACCTGTCTGAAACCAACATCGCCCACGTACGTGCACTGAACGAAATCGCCCAGCGCCGTGGCCAAAGCCTGGCGCAACTGGCGCTGGCCTGGACCTTGCGTGACCCTCGGGTGACCAGCGCGCTGATCGGTGCAAGCCGGCCGGAGCAGATCATCGAGAACGTCGGGGCGTTGAAGAACTTGAGCTTCACCGCCGAGGAACTGGCGGAGATCGATCGGTTTGCGCAGGAAGGCGGGATCAACTTGTGGGAAAAGCCATCCAGCGCTGAATAACCCGGCTGCACTGGGTCAATGAGGGAGGGAGCAAGCCCCCTCCCTCATTTGATTTTCAGTGTGGCGACTAGAACGGCACATCCCCAAGAATCGTCGCCCGATGCATCACCCGCCGTTGCGGCCGGTAGTCATCCACCGCGTAATGCTGGGTTACGCGGTTATCCCAGAACGCCACGTCATTTTCCTGCCAGCGCCAGCGAATGGTGAACTCCGGGCGGGTCGCATGGGCGAACAACAGCTTGAGGATCGCCTCGCTTTCAGCAGGCTCAAGCTCATTGATCCTGGTGGTGAAGCCCTCACTGACGAACAGCGACTTGCGCCCACTCACCGGATGCGTGCGCACCACAGGGTGTGACAGCGGTGGGTTCTTCTTGCGGGTTTCTTCCCAGCGCGCCAGGTCTTCGGTGGTGTTGCCGAAGCGCTCCAGCGGGAAGGACTTGATGAAGTCATGGGTTGCCGTCAGCCCGTTGAGCAGCACTTTCAACGGCTCCGACAACGCCTCGTACGCGGCAATGCCACTGGCCCACAACGTGTCGCCACCAAACGCGGGCAACTGCTTGGCACTCAACACCGCGCCGAGGGCAGGGGTGGGCAGGAAGGTCACGTCGGTGTGCCATACGGCATTGTCGCGTACGTCGGTGACGGCGGTGTCGAGGATCAGCACTTCGGGCTGTTCCGGCACGTTGGGGTAGATCGGGTGGATGTGCAGGTCGCCGAAATTCGCCGCAAACCGCGCCTGTTGCTGCGGCGTGATCGGCTGGTCGCGGAAGAACAGCACGGAGTGGGTGAGCAACGCCTGTTCGATGGCGTCGCGTTGTTCGATGTTCAGCGGTTGGGTGATATCCACGCCACTGATCTGGGCGCCCAGGGCGGTGCTCAATGGGGTAACGGTCAGGCTGCTCATGCTGTTCTCACTTAATGTGCCTGGCCGTGCCATGGCACTAATTTACGCTGCAGGGCGCGCAGGCCCATTTCCATGGCGAAGGCGATCAGTGCGATCACCAGAATGCCAAGCACCACCACATCGGTGACCAGGAATTGCGCCGCTGACTGCACCATGAAACCCAGGCCGCTGGTGGCGGCGATCAACTCGGCGGCGACCAGGGTCGACCAGCCCACCCCTAAACCAATGCGCACGCCGGTGAGAATGTCCGGCAGCGCGCTGGGCAGGATCACATGGCGGATCAACTGCGCGCGGGTGGCGCCCAATGACTGCGCGGCGCGCAGCTTGGCCGGGTCGACGGTGCGCACACCGGTCGCGGTGGCGATGGCGATCGGCGCAAAGATCGCCAGGTAAATCAGCAACACCTTGGACAGCTCGCCGATACCGCACCAGATCACGATCAACGGCAGGTAGGCCAGGGGCGGAATCGGCCGGTAGAACTCGATCAGCGGGTCGAGAATGCCGCGGGCAATGCGGTTGGAACCGATGGCAATACCCACGGGCACGGCGGTCAACACCGCAAAGCCCAAGCCCAGGCCGATACGGCTGAGGCTCGCGCCCAGGTGCTGCCACAGAGTGGAATCCATGTAGCCGGAGGTCGCCAGCAACCAGCCCTTTTGCAGCACGGCGGATGGCGGCGGCAGGAACAGCGGTTCGATCAAGCCCGTGGCGGTCACCGCCCACCAGATCGCCAGCAAGGCGACCAGGGTCAGCAGGCTGATCCAGCGTGTGCTCAAGCTGCGACGCGCGGGGATAACCACGTGCGCTACCGGCTTTGCAGCGGTGGCGGGGAGTTCGTAGCTGCTCATGCGGACACCTGCCGTTGCGAGAACACTTTGCCCAGCACGTGTTCGCGGGTTTCGATAAAGCGTGGGTCGGACTTGATCGCACGCGCCGCTTCACCGGCCGCGTAGCGCTGGCCGAAGTCCAGGTGCAGGCGCTCGACGATCTGGCCTGGGTTGGGCGCCAGCAGGATCAGGTCGGTGGCAAGAAACACGGCCTCTTCGATGTCATGGGTAATCAGGAAGGTCGGCTTGGCCGTGCGCTTCCAGACTTGCAGCAACAGCTCCTGCATCTGCTCGCGGGTGAAGGCATCGAGGGCACCGAAGGGTTCGTCCATCAGCAATACGCGAGGATCTGCCGCCAGGGCGCGAGCCAGGCCCACGCGCTGTTTCTGCCCGCCTGACAGTTGCCAGATGCGGCGGCTGTCAAAACCGGCCAGGTCCACCAGCGCGAGCATTTCCCGCGCACGCGTTTCGCGTTGCGCCTTGGGCACGCCGGCCAGCTCAAGGCCAAAACCGACGTTGGCCAGCACGTCCTGCCAGGGCAGCAGGGCGTCGTCCTGGAACACCACGCCGCGTTCGGCGCTGGGGCCTTTGACCGGTATGCCATCGAGGGTGATGCGCCCGGCAGAAGGTTCGACAAAGCCGGCGATCAGGTTCAACAGCGAAGTCTTGCCACTGCCGGACGGGCCGAGGGCCACCAGCAATTGCTGAGGCCCAAGGTTCAGTGAAATGTCAGCCAGTACCGGTTCTGTGGCGCCTGGGTACTGTGCGCTGATGCGCTCCAGTTGTAGCAAGGCCATCGCGATGAACTCCTTGAATCAGTGGGTGATGAACTTGGCGCTGACGTAAGGGGCGTAGTCCGGCAGCACGGCCTCGACCTTGCCTTGTTCCTTGAGGAACGCGGCGGTATCGGTCACCGCCTTGGTGGTCGGTGCGCCCAGCAGGGTCACCTGGTCAGCGGCCAGCGGGTAGACGTTGCCTTGCAGCAGCAACGGGATGTCGCTGGCCTTGGCGCCGGAGAGTTTCACCAGCTTGTCGACGTTGCCTTTGTCGGCCAGCCAGGCTTGTGGGTCTTTGCGGTACTCGGCGTAGGCGTCGAGCGTGACTTTGGCGAACGCGCTGACGATTTCCGGGTGTTTCTCGGCAAAGTCCTTACGCACGATCCACGCATCGAAGGTGGGCGCACCGAACTTGGCCAGTTCGCCGGAGGTGATCAGCACCTTGCCGTTTTCCTTGGCTACGCCCAGGGCTGGGTCCCACACGTAGGTGGCGTCGATATCACCGCGCTTCCAGGCGGCGATGATTGCCGGTGGTGCGAGGTTGAGGATGGTGACTTTCGACGGGTCGATATTCCAATGCTTCAACGCGGCCAACAGGCTGTAGTGGCCGGTGGATACGAACGGTACCGCGACTTTCTTGCCGATCAGGTCCTGGGGGCCGTTGATCCCGGAACCGTTGCGCGCCACCAGGGCTTCGGCACCGCCGATCTGGGTGGCGACGAGGAAGGTTTCCACTGGCACTTTGCGTGTGATCGCAGCGGTCAGCGGGCTGGAACCGAGGTAGCCGATTTGCACATCGCCGGAGGCGATGGCGGCGATGATATCGGCGCCGTTGTCGAATTTGCGCCAGTCGATCTTGGCGTGGGTGGCTTTTTCATAAGCACCGTCGGCCTGGGCGACTTTGGCCGGGTCCACGGTGGTCTGGTAGGCGATGGTCACATCCGCCGCCTGGGCAAACAGGCTGGCACCGGCCAGGGACAACGCCGCCAAGAGGCGCAGAGGGGTAAGCAGTTTCAAGGGGAAGCTCCTCAATCAAGCGGCCGAGGGTCGGCATGTGAGGAGACTAAATGATCTAAGAATCCGAAAATAAATAACATTTTCGAATTAGCTTATGTGGAGAAAAGTTGAGGCTGATCTTGAGATTGAAGAAGGCAAATGTGGGAGGGGGCAAGCCCGAATGCCAGTCAGTTAAGGCTTTTTTGTAGGAGCGAGGGGGACGCCTAGTTCTTGCTCGCGAAAAACCTCAACGATAACGCGCGTGTCGTGAATGAACGCGGCGCCTGTGAGTTTTTCGCGAGCAAGAACTAGGCGTCCCCCTCGCTCCTACAGAAGGCGATTTACGCTGGCATTAGGGCAAGCCCCCTGCCACAGGGGACCGAGTAGGTTCTTAGTTACTGATGGCGAGGATGCTCGCCTGGTACGACCCGACAAACACATCAAAGTCGCCCACTTCGTTCTGCTCCAGTTCCGCCTGTTGTGCCAGCGACGTGCGCGCCAGCTCTTCAAAGCGCGCCTGCTCAGCAGCTGGCAGTGGCTCCTGGCGGAAATGCTCGGCATGCACCTCGCTTTGGTGCAGGGAGAACTGCGCGAAGCTTTCCTTGCGTTCGGCCATCGCCGCCAGCACTTGGGCCGAGGGGGTCAGCGACGGGTCGTTGACCTTGGCCAACTGAGCGTCCAGCGCCTGGCTGTGCTCGGTGATGCCGTGGCTTTCATCAAGCAGGGCTGCCAGGGGCGCTATCTGCTCCAGCAACTCGGTGGCCCATTCCTTCATGTCCACGGCCTGGCCCTTGCGCTGCAATTGCAGGCCGGGGCGGCGGCCTTCCTTGACCACGCTGAGGAAGTTGGAGGTGGCGTTGCCGCACTCGTTGTTGGCGAACAACGGGCTGTCGTTCAGCGCGCAATACAACAGGAAGGCGTCGAGGAAGCGCGACTCCGGCAGGTCGATGCCCATCGGCAGGAACGGGTTGATGTCCAGGCAACGCACTTCGATGTACTGGATGCCGCGCGCCATCAGCGCCTGGATCGGCCGCTCGCCGGTGTAGGTCACGCGCTTGGGGCGGATGTTGGAGTAGTACTCGTTTTCGATCTGCAGGATGTTGGTGTTGAGCTGAACCCATTCACCATCCTTGTGGGTGCCGATTTCGACGTAGGGCGCGTAGGGCGTTGCGACTGCCTTGCGCAGGCTGTCGGTGTAGCTGGCGAGGTCGTTGTAGCACGGCGTCAGGCCGGCCTGGGCGTTGCTCTGGTAACCCAGGTCGCTCATGCGCAGGCTGGTGGCGTACGGCAGGTACAGGGTGTCGGCATCCAGCACTTCCAGTTGGTGCGAGCGCCCGCGCAGGAAGCCGGCGTCCAGGGCCGGCGAGGCGCCGAACAGGTACATCAGCAGCCAGCTGTAGCGGCGGAAGTTACGGATCAGCGCGATATAGGCGTCGGACTGGTAGTCGCGGTCGGTGCCAACAAAACCTTCGGTTTCCTTGAGCAGTGGCCACAGCTGTTCCGGCAACGAGAAGTTGTAGTGAATCCCGGCGATGCATTGCATGGTCTTGCCGTAACGCAAGGCCAGGCCCTTGCGGTACACATACTTGAGCTGGCCGATATTGGAGGTGCCGTAGTAGGCAATCGGAATATCTTCCTCGGCCGGCAACGGGCACGGCATCGAGGGGCTCCACAGGTATTCGCTGCCGAGCTTGGAATAAGCGAAGCGATGGATCTTGTCCAGGCTGCTCAGGGTATCGGCCGGGTTGGGCAGGGCTGGTGTAATGAACTCCAGCAGCGATTCCGAGTAGTCGGTGGTGATCTGCTCATGGGTCAACGCGGCGCCCAGGGCTTCAGGGTGCGGGGTTTGCGCCAGGCGTCCCTCACTGGTGACACGCAGGCATTCGCGCTCGATGCCATGCAGGCAATGCTCTAGCAGGGAGAGGTGTTCGCGCTTGCCGAGCAGGGCCAGGCGGCGGTTGAGAAGTTCGCTCAAGTTGGATTCCTTCACGCGTCAGTCGCCCCAATATGGGGGTGGGCAGGACGGTCTACAAGGGTGAAGTTAAAACTGGCGTTATCGCCTGGTTTTGAGTCGATTTGACTCGCTTTGAAAAAGCCTACTTCACTCCATGAATTGGGCTATAGCGCAGCAAGAAAATTCCGACGCCGTTATCGCAGCGCCGAAATTAACTCAAATCGAGGGTGGGGAGCTATAGGACAGCGAAGGTGCCTTGCGCTTTTGCGACAAGTCTTTCGTCCTGGTACACGTCAGCCTCGACCACCAGCGTGCGACGGCCTGCGTGGATCACTCGGGAGGTGCACAGCACATCACCGTCTTCCACGGCGCGGATGTAGTTGATCTTGCACTCGATGGTCGCGCTCTGCTGGTCGAACCCATGGGAACTGGAGCACGCCAGCCCCATGGTGATGTCCACCAGGCTGAAAATCGCCCCGCCATGGAGCTTGCCTGCGCGGTTGCGCAAGTGCGGCTCCAGGGTCAGGGCCACCTCGGCAACGCCTGGCTCCAGGCGTTGCAGGCGGCAGCCGATCAGCTCGCTGAACGCGCTCTGGGTCAAGCCGGCTGGGATCTCCATCAGCGCTTCTTCAACTGCTTGGCATTGGCGAACAGCGAAGCCATGGCGTTGTTGGCCGGGGCGGCGGTCGCGGTTTCCTTGCGCGGCGCGTTGTTCTGCGACTGCCGGGGGGCCGAGCCTGGGCGTGCGCCACGTGCGCCGTCGATTTTCTCGCCGGGGGTGTCGCTCATGCGCATCGACAGGCCGACGCGTTTGCGCGGGATGTCGACTTCCATGACCTTGACCTTGACCACATCACCGGCTTTCACCGCTTCGCGCGGGTCCTTGATGAACTTCTCCGAAAGTGCAGAGATATGCACCAAGCCGTCCTGATGCACGCCGATGTCCACGAAGGCGCCGAAGTTGGTCACGTTGGTCACCACGCCTTCGAGGATCATGCCCAGTTGCAGGTCCTTGAGGTCTTCGACGCCATCCTGGAACTCGGCGGTCTTGAACTCGGGACGCGGGTCGCGGCCAGGTTTCTCCAACTCTTGCAGGATGTCGGTGATGGTCGGTACGCCGAAGGTTTCATCGGTGTACTTCTTCGGGTCCAGGCGCTTGAGGAATGCGGCATCGCCGATCAGCGAACGGATATCGCGGTCGGTCTCGGCGGCAATGCGTTGGACCAGCGGGTAGGCTTCCGGGTGGACCGCCGAGGCGTCCAGTGGGTTGTCGCCGTTCATGACGCGCAGGAAGCCGGCGGCCTGTTCGAAGGTTTTTTCACCCAGGCGGGCGACTTTTTTCAGCGCGGCGCGGGTCTTGAACGCACCGTTTTCGTCGCGATGGGTCACGATGTTCTGGGCCAGGGTGGCGTTGAGCCCGGAGATACGCGCCAGCAGTGCGACGGAGGCGGTGTTCACGTCCACGCCCACGGCGTTCACGCAGTCTTCCACGACCGCATCCAGGCCGCGCGCCAGTTTCAGCTGCGACACGTCGTGCTGGTACTGGCCGACGCCGATGGATTTAGGGTCGATCTTCACCAGCTCGGCCAATGGATCCTGCAGGCGACGGGCGATGGACACGGCGCCACGGATCGACACATCGAGGTCCGGGAATTCCTTGGACGCCAGCTCCGACGCCGAATACACCGATGCGCCAGCCTCGGAGACCATCACCTTGGTCATCTTCATTGCTGGGTATTTTTTGATCAGTTCGGCGGCCAGCTTGTCGGTTTCACGGCTGGCGGTGCCGTTGCCGATGGCGATCAGGTCCACGGCGTGCTTGGCGCACAGGGCGGCCAGGATCGCGAGGGTCTGGTCCCACTTGTTGTGCGGTACGTGGGGGTACACGGTGGCGTGGTCCAGCAACTTGCCGGTGGCGTCGACCACGGCGACCTTGCAGCCGGTGCGCAGGCCCGGGTCGAGGCCCAGTGTGGCGCGCGGGCCGGCCGGGGCGGCCAGCAGCAGGTCATGCAGGTTGTGGGCGAATACGTTGATCGCCTCGGTTTCGGCACCGTCGCGCAGCTCGCCGAGCAGGTCGGTTTCCAGGTGGGTGTAGAGCTTGACCTTCCAGGTCCAGCGCACCACTTCACCGAGCCACTTGTCGGCAGGACGGTTCTGGTTCTGGATGCCGAATTGCTGGCCGATCATGCCTTCGCACGGGTGCATGGTACCGGGCAGTTCGTCGCCGACTTTCAGTGCGGAGCTGAGAATGCCTTCGTTGCGGCCGCGGAAAATCGCCAGGGCGCGGTGGGACGGCATGCTTTTCAGCGGTTCGTCGTGTTCGAAATAGTCACGGAACTTGGCGCCTTCTTCCTCTTTGCCGGCGATGACGCGGGCGCTGAGGGTGGCTTCCTGTTTCAGGTAATTGCGCAGTTTTTCCAGCAGGTTGGCGTCTTCGGCGAAACGCTCCATCAGGATGTACTTGGCGCCTTCGAGGGCGGCCTTCACATCGGCGACGCCTTTTTCGGCGTTGATGAAGCGCGCGGCTTCGGTCTCCGGGGTCAGCGACGGGTCGTTGAACAGGCCGTCGGCCAGCTCGCCCAGGCCGGCCTCCAGGGCGATCTGGCCCTTGGTGCGGCGCTTCTGTTTGTAGGGCAGGTAAAGGTCTTCGAGGCGGGTCTTGGTGTCGGCGAGCTTGATGTCGCGTTCCAATTGCGGGGTCAACTTGCCCTGTTCCTCGATGCTGGCGAGGATACTGATGCGCCGTTCGTCGAGTTCTCGCAGGTAGCGCAGGCGTTCTTCCAAGTGTCGCAACTGGATGTCGTCGAGGCTGCCGGTCACTTCTTTTCGGTAACGGGCGATGAAGGGCACCGTGGAGCCTTCATCCAGTAGAGCGACGGCCGCTTCGACCTGTTGTGGGCGTACGCCGAGTTCTTCGGCGATGCGGCTGTTGATGCTGTCCATAAAACCACCTGAAATTCTTAGAAGCAGCTCGCAGGCCCGGAAAACAAGGCCTTGCGAGGCTGGTTGAGCGGCCCGACTGGCGCCGCTGCCTGGGTCAAGAGGCTGCCTATTGACCCTCGAAATCGAAAAAATCACGACAAGCGGGTGAAAAAAGCCCGGCAGTAAGCGGTAACGATCTGACGTTGCCCTGCACGAAGGCGCCGCATTATAACCAGCGTTCTGCCCTTGGGGGGTACTGCGCCAAATGTGAGGCAGGGCACGGGTTCGCTGGCGGTAGAGGAAAAATCTGCTAACAATGCACACGGTGCGTATAACGGCAGCTACGCCATAATGCGCGCCGAGATAAGAGGAGCATCCAATGAGCAGCACTGCACAAACTGCTGAAGGCGAAAAAATTCTCATCGTTGACGACGATCCGGGGCTGAGCAGCCTGCTGGAGCGCTTTTTCAACTCCAAGGGCTATCGTGCCCGCGCGGTACCGAATACCGAGCAGATGGACCGCCTGCTGGGGCGTGAAGTGTTCAACCTGGTCGTACTCGACCTGATGTTGCCTGGCGAAGACGGCCTCACCGCCTGCAAACGCCTGCGCAGCGCAAACAACCAGATTCCCATCATCATGCTGACTGCCAAGGGTGATGAGCTGAGCCGCATCAAGGGCCTGGAACTGGGCGCTGATGACTATCTGGCCAAACCGTTCAACCCTGACGAGTTGATGTTGCGGGTCAAGGCCGTATTGCGTCGCCAGGCACCTTCGGTACCGGGTGCTCCGGGCAGTGAAGACGAAAGCGTCACCTTTGGCGACTATGAGCTGTCCCTGGCCACCCGTGAACTCAAGCGTGGTGACGAAGTTCACATGCTGACTACCGGTGAATTCGCCGTGCTCAAGGCCCTGGTGATGAACGCGCGCCAGCCGCTGACCCGCGACAAGCTGATGAACCTGGCCCGTGGCCGCGAGTGGGATGCCCTGGAACGCTCCATCGACGTGCAGATTTCCCGTCTGCGCCGCATGATCGAGCCGGACCCATCCAAGCCGCGGTATATCCAGACGGTATGGGGTGTGGGTTACGTGTTCGTGCCGGATGGCACCGCAACCAAGTGACCAATGATTTGCAGGGGCGGGTATCCTGGCGATTGGCCCGATGAGGGTCGACGGGATACCCGGCGTCTGCAATTCTGCGAGCGCTGCTCGTTCCTGCAAGGTGTCTAGCTGTCTTCTATGAAAACCCCGCTGTGGTTCCCCCAAAGTTTTTTCTCCCGCACCCTTTGGCTGGTGCTGATCGTCGTTCTGTTCTCCAAGGCACTGACGCTGGTTTATCTATTGATGAACGAGGACGTGCTGGTGGATCGACAATACAGCCACGGCGTTGCACTGACATTGCGTGCCTATTGGGCCGCCGATCCCGAGAACCGCGAGAAGATCGCCAAGGCGGCCACCCTCGTGCGCGTCGCCGGCGCGGGTGTGCCGGAGGGAGAACAGCATTGGCCCTACAGTGAAATCTACCAGCGCCAGATGCAGGCGGAGCTGGGTGAAGACACCGAGGTTCGGTTGCGTATGCACGTTTCTCCAGCGTTGTGGGTGCGCGCGCCGAGCCTGGGTGAAGACTGGTTGAAAGTACCGCTGTACCCGCACCCACTGCGGGGACAGAAGATCTGGAACGTGTTGGGCTGGTTCCTGGCCATCGGCCTGCTCTCGACGGCGTCGGCGTGGATCTTTGTGCGTCAGCTCAACCAGCCTCTCAAACGCCTGGTATTTGCCGCCCGCCAGCTGGGGCAGGGGCGCAGCGTGCGCCTGCCGGTCAGCGATACTCCCAGCGAGATGACCGAGGTGTATGGCGCGTTCAACCAGATGGCGGAGGACGTCGAACAGGCCGGGCGCGAACGCGAGCTCATGCTGGCGGGGGTGTCCCATGACTTGCGTACGCCGTTGACGCGATTGCGCTTGTCCCTGGAACTGATGGGCAACCATACCGACCTGACCGATGACATGGTGCGCGATATCGAGGATATGGACGCGATTCTCGACCAGTTCCTGGCGTTTATCCGCGATGGCCGTGATGAAGTCGTGGAAGAAGTCGACCTCACCGACCTGGTGCGCGAGGTGGTGGCGCCCTACAACCAGAATGGCGAACAGGTGCGTATGCGTCTGGAGCCGATCCAGCCGTTCGCGTTGCGCCGGGTTTCCATGAAGCGCCTGTTGAACAACCTGATCGGAAACGCCTTGCACCACGCCGGTTCCGATGTGGAAGTAGCGGCATATGTGTCCGGCGACAGCGCAGCGCCTTATGTGGTGCTGAGCGTGATGGACCGAGGAGCGGGTATCGACCCTGCGGAGCTGGAAGGCATCTTCAACCCGTTCACCCGTGGCGACCGTGCCCGGGGTGGCAAGGGCACCGGTTTAGGCTTGGCGATTGTGCGGCGGATTGCGTCGATGCATGGCGGTAACGTCGAACTGCGTAACCGTGAGGGCGGCGGTCTGGAGGCGCGGGTGCGCTTGCCGCTGGGGCTGATGTTGCCCAGGGACGCTGTCTAGCAAACAACCCAGATCAAAATAGGGGAGGGGCGGTGCTGTCGCACCGCCCCTCCCGCATTGGGTTATAGATTGCGTCAGGGGCGGTGGTGCTAGCCCTTGCCTTTGGTCCTGGTCATATTCGGCCCGCCACTCTTCTCCAAGTGCTGAATGATGATCCCCGCCACATCCTTGCCGGTGGTAGTCTCGATCCCTTCCAGGCCCGGCGATGAGTTCACTTCCATCACCAGCGGCCCGTGATTGGAACGCAAGATATCCACCCCCGCCACGCTCAACCCCATGACCTTGGCCGCCCGTAGCGCGGTCATGCGCTCTTCCGGGGTGATCTTGATCAGGCTGGCGCTGCCGCCCCGGTGCAGGTTGGAGCGGAACTCACCCGGCTTGGCCTGGCGCTTCATTGCTGCAATCACCTTGTCGCCCACCACGAAGCAGCGGATATCCGCACCGCCGGCTTCCTTGATGTACTCCTGCACCATGATGTTCTGCTTGAGGCCCATGAAGGCTTCGATCACCGACTCGGCCGCCGTCGCGGTTTCGCACAGCACCACACCGATACCCTGGGTACCTTCGAGCACCTTGATCACCAGCGGTGCACCGTTGACCATTTCGATCAGGTCGGGGATATCGTCGGGGGAGTGGGCAAACCCGGTGACCGGCAGGCCGATCCCGCGACGCGAAAGCAGTTGCAGGGAACGCAGCTTGTCCCGCGAGCGCGCGATGGCGACCGATTCATTGAGCGGGTACACCCCCATCATTTCAAACTGGCGCAACACGGCGCAGCCATAGAACGTTACCGAGGCGCCAATACGTGGGATCACCGCATCGAATCCCTCCAGCGGCTTGCCGCGGTAGTGAATCTGCGGCTTGTGGCTGGCAATGTTCATGTAGGCACGCAACGTGTCGATCACCACCATTTCATGGCCACGCTCGGTGCCGGCCTCGACCAGGCGGCGGGTGGAATACAGACGCGGGTTTCGCGACAGCACAGCAATCTTCATGCAGCACCTGGGGTAGAAATTGTAGAGACCGGGAACACCGGCTTGTCTTGAACGTACTTGACGCCGGGATTGACCACCAGGTGGCCGTCAATCAGCGCCTTGGAGCCCAGCAGCAGGCGGTAACGCATGGCCTTGCGGCAGGCCAGGGTGAACTCAACTCGCCACACCCGATCACCCAATGCCAAGGTGGTGCTGATCACGTAGCGCACCTGCGCATGGCCGTTGGAGCTCTTGATGGTTTTCATCGTCACCAGGGGTGCTTCGCAGCGGCGGTGGCGCAGTTGTACAACGCTGCCCAGGTGCGCGGTAAAGCGCACCCACTTCTCACCGTCACGCTCAAAAGGCTCGATGTCGGTGGCGTGCAGGCTTGAGGTGCTGGCACCGGTGTCGATCTTGGCGCGCAGGCCAGCCACTCCCAGGTCGGGAAGTGCTACCCACTCACGCAGACCCACAACGGTCAAATGGTCAAATGTCTTCAATATGGGTAACCGGTCAATTCGCCCAAGCCTTCGGTGTAACCTCGGCCAGGGCTTTGAATGCGGGTTTGGCGAACCAGTATCCCTGCATCAGAAATATTCCGCAGTCGGACAGGAAGTCACGCTCCCCGGCACTTTCGATGCCTTCGGCGATGACAGTAACCCCCAACTGCTCACAGATTGTGACAATCCCCTGGACGATGACCTGCCGGACACGATCCTGGTCGACATCGCGAATCAGCGCCATGTCGAGTTTGATCAGGTCAGGTTGGAAATCAGCCAGCAGATTCAGCCCCGAATAGCCCGCGCCGAAATCGTCGATGGCGGTCATGAAGCCGAATTCGCGGTATTCACGCAGAATATTGGTCAAATGGCGATAGTTATCTACATGCTCGCTTTCCAGTGTCTCGAAAATCAGCTGGTTCAGTGGAAAGTTATGTGCCCGGGCTGCCTCCAGGGTGCTGCGAATGCACAGCTCGGGCCGATAGACGGCATTGGGCATGAAGTTGATGGACAGTCGGGTTTGCATGCCCAGTGCCGCGGCACCGGCAATCGCCAGGGTGCGGCAGCGCTGGTCGAAACGGTAGCGGTTGCTATCGTTGATCTGCTCCAGCACTGACAGCGCCCCTTCGCCATGGGTGCCGCGCACCAGGGCCTCGTGGGCAAAGATCGAATGGTCACGCAGGTCTACGATAGGCTGGTAGGCGAAAGCGAAATCAAAGCCCAGGGGTTCGCTTTGCTGGCACCCCACGCAGCGTTGATCAGGCGAGGTGAGTGAAGTCGGGAATTCGGTCACAGGATATCCTCGCGTAAACAAGTTACTACCTGGCGTATCTTAGGTGAGCCTGGGGGTTTATGCGTCGAAGGGTTTCAACGGTAAAGTTGCGACATTTTTCAGAGCGAGGAATTCAAGTGGCTCAAAAGCAGGAAGAGGAAGAAAAAGTCCGTCTGGACAAATGGTTGTGGGCGGCGCGTTTCTTTAAAACGCGTGCCCTGGCCAAGGCCGCTATCGAGAGCGGCAAGGTGCATCATCGCGGCGAGCGCTGCAAACCGGGCAAGGAGCCGCGGATCGGCGATGAGTTGCAGGTTCGTATAGGTTTTGAAGAAAAGACCGTCGTGGTCCAGGCCCTTTCCACCGTTCGCCGTGGTGCACCCGAAGCGCAAGCGCTGTATGTCGAAACGGAAGCCAGCATCGCCAAGCGCGAAAATGCGGCGGCCATGCGCAAGGCAGGTGCCACCGGCATGACCACCGATGGCAAGCCGAGCAAGAAGCAGCGCCGCGACCTGTTCAAGTTTCGCGGCAGTGGCAATGATGATTAACCTTGTCGAACGGTGGCGGGCTTGTTGTGGCAAGCCCGCTCGCCGCAGGCTAATGCGTTGCCCTTACGACACTGAGTCGACCGATCAGCGGCACTCGCTGAAACAGGCCGAACAGCGGCGCCGTCACGTGTAGCAAAGCGCCCGACACCTTCGCCGCAAACGGCGTGTAATACCCCCACCCCAGCGCCAGCAACGCCAGCAGCACGCCGCCGATGTAATCGTCCTGGCCCCAGTGCGCCCCCGCCACCAGGCGCGGCATCATGAACAACAGCGCCAGGCCCCAGATCACCAGTACCTGGCCAACCCGCCTGGCGAACACGGTCATGAACATCCCCCAGATCAGCAACACCGAAGCATGGTCCCCCGGGAAGCCCTGGCTCGAACGGTCTTTCAGCTCCCAGGCCTTCTCCAGGCCAGGGAAAAAGTCACTCATTTGAATGGCGCCGCTGATGACCATCGACGGGCTGCTGTGTTGCCAGCCCATCTGTGCCGCGAGTTTGGAAAACAGCATGCGGATGAACAGCAACAGCAGCAGAATGCCGACAAATCCTAACGTCGCCTGGCGCACCTGCGCGGCCTTGAATACCCAGTCACCGCGAATCAGCAACGTCAGCAAGATAACCCCGACCACCGCATCAAACGGCCGCAGACTGGCTACGGCCCACGTGTGCAGCCAGGTCGGGCTGGTCGCCAGCGGGTCATTGAGCAGGTGAAACAGCCACTCGTCGAAAATCACACACAGCATCTGGCCCGTGGGCCACAGCCAAAAAACCAGCAGTCCGATAGCGAGTAGATTGCAAAGAGCCCATCGCCGGAGGTTCCACTTGGCTTGGAACAAACCCGGATTGTTCATAAACTGTCCCTCTTCGCTCTATATAAGCTCTCTGTTGCCAGGAGAAAACCGCACCAATTTGGTGCTAAAGCGTTTAATTTTATAAACCTTGTCATCAATTTGTCATCAATTCAGATACCCAGACCTATGACTGATTTACCGGATACCGACTTCACCCAACGCTTCATCTTCGACGAGATCGACGCCCGCGGCGAACTGGTCTCGCTGGAGCGCAGCTATGCCGAAGTCCTTGCCAAGCACCCCTATCCGGAGCCGGTCGCGCAACTGCTCGGTGAGTTGATGGCGGCGGCTTCGCTGCTGGTAGGCACCATGAAATTCGATGGTTTGCTGATTCTTCAGGCGCGGTCCGAAGGCCCTGTTCCGATGCTGATGATCGAATGTTCCAGCGAGCGGGAAATCCGTGGCCTGGCCCGTTACGACGCCGACTTGATCGCCCCGGACGCGACCCTGTCCGACCTGATGGCCAACGGCGTGCTGGCAATTACCGTTGACCCCACCGAAGGCCAGCGCTACCAGGGCATCGTCGACCTCGACGGCGAAACCCTGTCGGATTGCTTCACCAACTATTTCGTGATGTCCCAGCAAGTCGGCACCAAGTTCTGGCTCAACGCCGACGGCATGTGTGCCCGTGGCCTGTTGTTGCAACAATTGCCGGCCGACCGCATCAAGGACGACGATGAGCGCACCGACAGCTGGCGCAAGCTGACCGCCCTGGCGGGCACCCTCACCGCTGAAGAGCTGCTGGCCCTGGATAACGAAACCATCCTGCATCGCCTCTACCACGAAGAGGCTGTACGCCTGTTCGATGCACAGTCCCTGCGCTTCAATTGCAGCTGCTCGCGCGAGCGTTCGGCCAATGCGCTGGTCAGCCTGGGCCTGGAAGATGCGCAGGCATTGGTGGTGGAGCACGGTGGAAATATCGAGATCGATTGCCAGTTCTGCAACGAGCGCTACCTGTTCGATGCTGCCGATGTGGCTCAATTGTTCGCCGGGGCGGGCATTGATACCCCTTCCGATACCCGCCACTAAAACGTTTAAGTACAGGTAAATCACCTGACAAATGCCGGATTAGCGCTGTTCTGACGGGAGGGCCCTACTTTTTTTGGGCTTTTCTGGCATAATCCGGCCCACTTTTTTCGCGGTAGTAGTGCGCAACTTTCTACTACAAAACGTTTGGAGCACTCGGCCATAGGCCGACGGGGAACCTCATGACGCAAGCCAATAACGCCGTATACACCGATCTGAGTGTTGACGATCTGGTCAAAGAAGCCCTGCAGCGCGGTGAAGGCGTGCTTGCCGATACTGGCGCGCTGGTCGTAGAAACCGGTCACCGTACCGGCCGTTCGCCAGTCGACCGTTTCATCGTTGAAGAGCCTTCCACCCAGGACGCCATTGCCTGGGGCCCGATCAACCGCAAGTTTCCGGCCGACAAGTTCGACGCCCTGTGGGCGCGTGTCGAGGCGTTCAACAACGCGCAAGAGCATTTCGTTTCCCACGTGCATGTAGGGGCTTCCGAAGACCACTACCTGGCCGTGAAGATGACCACCCAGACTGCCTGGCAGAACCTGTTCGGTCGTTGCCTGTTCATCAACCCGGCCAAGTACAACCCGGCCGGCCGTGACGAGTGGCAAGTGCTCAACGTGGCCAACTTCGAATGCGTGCCAGAGCGTGACGGCACCAATTCCGACGGTTGCGTGATCCTCAATTTCGCCCAGAAAAAAGTGCTGATCGCCGGCATGCGCTACGCCGGTGAGATGAAAAAAGCCATGTTCTCGGTACAGAACTTCCTGCTGCCGGCTGCCGACGTTTTGCCGATGCACTGCGCCGCCAACATTGGCGAAGCAGGCGACGTGACCCTGTTCTTCGGCCTGTCCGGCACCGGCAAGACCACTCTGTCTGCCGACGAAAGCCGTTACCTGATCGGTGACGACGAACACGGCTGGGGCGAAGGCGTGGTGTTCAACATCGAAGGCGGCTGCTATGCCAAGTGCATCGACCTGTCCGAGAAGAACGAGCCGGTTATCTGGAAAGCCATCAAGCATGGCGCCGTGCTGGAAAACGTCGTCATCGACGAGGCCGGGCACGCCGACTACTCCGATGTCAGCCTGACCCAGAACAGCCGCGCGGCCTACCCGCTTGAGCACGTGGCCAAGCGTTCCGAGAAGAACCTTGGTGGCGAGCCTAACGCGGTGATCTTCCTGACCTGCGACCTGACCGGCGTACTGCCGCCAGTGTCCATCCTCAGCGAAGAACAAGCGGCCTACCACTTCCTGTCCGGCTACACCGCACTGGTGGGCTCGACCGAAATGGGTTCCGGCAGCGGCATCAAGTCGACCTTCTCCACCTGCTTTGGCGCGCCGTTCTTCCCACGCCCTGCCGGTGAGTACGCTGAGCTGCTGATCAAACGCATCCGCGGCTTCGGTTCCAAGGTCTACCTGGTCAACACCGGCTGGACCGGCGGCGGCTACGGCGTCGGCAAGCGCTTCAACATCCCGACCACTCGCGGCGTGATCGCAGCGATCCAGAGCGGCGCGCTGATCGGCGTTGAAACCGAGCACCTCGACACCATCAACCTGGACGTGCCGTTGGCGGTACCGGGTGTTGAGACTGGCCTGTTGAACCCACGTAACACCTGGGCTGACAAGGCGGCTTACGACGAGGCAGCGAAGGCGCTGGCCGGCCTGTTCATCGAGAACTTCAAGAAGTTTGAAGTGAGTGATGCGATCAAGGCTGCGGGTCCGAAGTTGTAAGAGTCAGTCGCTGTTAAAAAGCCGCCCCCAGTGGGCGGCTTTTTTGTGGGCGCTGATCATTGCGCAAGGTGCAGGACTACGGCCCCGACCAGTACCAGCACAACCCCCAGCAGCTGCACCGCCGACAAGCGTTCCTTGAAAAACACAAACCCCAGGATCGCCGCAATCCCGCCTGATAACGTACTGATGACCGTCACTACTGACACCGACCCTGCCATCGCCCCCCACGAAAACGCCGAGAAACCACCCAGGTTCATCACACTCGCGCCGGTCAGCGCCGCGCAGTTTTTCAACGGCGGGATCTTTAGGCCATCCTTGATCTTCAACACCATCACCACCAGCACGCATAGGCCCACCAGGTAGCCGAGCCAGAGCATGGTGATCGCTCCCAGCGTCGGTAGCGTGTAGCGGCCTTGCAACCAGAAACTGGTGCCGTACAGCATCGCCGCGAGCATGGCGTAGGCGATGGAGCGGTTTGACGTGCTGTGGGGGACGCCGTTGTCCTTGTGAATGCTGGAGAGGATTACACCGATGACGCACAGGACAATGCAGCTGAGCTGGATCAGGCTGATGTGTTCGCCGCTCGCCCAGGACAGCAGGGTAGTGACGACGCCGTAGGACGTCACCAGCGGCGCGACGATGGCGGCTTTGCCCAAGGCGAAAGCCTTGGACAGGGCGAGGGCGCCGGAGACGGTGAACAGCGCGGCAGCAATGCCCAGCAGCCAGGTGCTCAGGGAGGCGTTCAGGGCCTTGAGAAGCAAGGCCGGGAAGATCACCAGCAGCAGGGTCATGATCAGGACGCCGAGGGCTTGGCCGAAGTACACCGCGCGTTTAACGCCCACGGCCCGGGCGTTAAGGCCCACGAGAAAGTCTGTGCCACCCCAGAGCAGGGCGGCCAGCAGGCCCATTGTTACATCCATGTAAGGTCCTTGTTGTTTTGAGCGCGGCTCGCCAGGTTAGCGCAGATCCAATGGTGTGCCTGGAGTCGACGGTCGCTCAGCTCAGGTTTTCCAGCGTCTGCGTATCCCAGCTGTGGGTTTTGATCGCCAGGTAGAGCATGCCGATGGTCAGCGGGACCTTTTCGCCACGCCCCTTGGCTCGACGCTTGAGGAACACGTCAAAGACCGGTGGGTTGAAGTAACGATAAGTGTCGTAGTCGCCCAGGTCGAGGGCAAATTCCTGCTCCAGTGCTTCCATGAGTTGCTTGGCTTCACTGCCGTCACAGCCCAGGTCGAAATTGAGTGAGGTTTGCAGGCGGATGGTCTTGTGTTTCGGCAGGCCGATTTCTTCGTGCAGCAGTTGCAGGAGCTGCTGCATCACGGGGTCTTCGGGGAAGTTGGGGGCGAGGTTCATGGTGGGGGCACGCAGGAGTGGGTGAGGGGGAGGGTTGCGTTGGAGGCGGTAACTGTTTCGAGTGACCAGCAAGCGAATGCCGTAGCTAAAAGCGAGCACCGGAATGCTGTCGAATTGTAGCTCGGTTACCCAGCGCGTGGCGCCAAACAGAAGTGTTGGGCTTGTCACTATCAGGGCGAACCCAAGCCACGTTCTGAGGGCAGGGCGCTTCATCTTTCTGTCGAGCAATACGGCGAGTAAGACGAGGGTGATGAGGATGATCCAAAAAGAGTATTCGGTCATCGTTTCACCCACCTTGGTATTGTCGGACGAAGGTTGAGAGTGATCGCTCAGGGCCGACCAGGACATGGCTATTGCCAGGCACCTCTGCAAAGCGCATCACGGTGAAGATGACCCCGTAGTGGCCGATGTGTTGAGTCCTTTCGATGTTCACGGGTTTCTGCCGAAACAGTTGAGAGGGCGTTATTTTCATTCATCTACGGGTAACTTCTGTAGAGGGTTGAACGGGTATTTGAAGCAGTTTGGGAAGAGGATGTCGCGGTGTTTGGAGGTTTCCTACAACCGTTTCTGGCACTGGTGACTTAGCAATGCTTCAACAGGCCAAGCTGCTCAATTGTAGGTGCGAGCGGCTCGCGAAGAACTCAACGCTGCCGCGTTTCTTCTGGTTTACCGCGTCATCGTTGATCAGACCGTTCCCGCGCTCCCGCGTGGGAATGCATCCACCCCTGCCGAGGGTTCAAGCCGTGCGCGGATGGCGGGACGCAGAGCGTCACAGGCGGCGCTCCCATGCTGAGTGTGTGGAACGATCATTGCCCTGTAGGCCTGCTGATACACCGCTCGAAAATCGCCTCCAAGCCCCGATAATCACACGCCACCGCGTCAATATTCGCCGGTATCCATGCCGCGTGCTTGACCAGCCACCAGTTCACCGAATATCCCGCGTTCACGATGATCTGTTCAAACAAAATCCGCTGCGCCCGGCCGTTGCCCTCGCGGAAGGGGTGGATGACGTTGAGGTCTCCATAGGCCTCGGCGACCTTGCTCACCAACTCGGTTTGGCTCTCGCCGATAAACCAGTTTGCCTCGGCCATCTGCCGGATGATCTTCGCGGCTTCTGGTGGGATGCGTTCCGGGGTGCAGAACAGGGTGTCGCCTTTCTGGATGTTGACGCTGCGCAGTTCACCGGCCCAGTCGTAGATGTCACCGAACAGGGTGCGATGGATGTGTTGCAGCCGTTCAAGATCGTAGGGCGGCGGGAAGAGTGGGAGGCCGCCTACGGCGATTTCGGATAATTCCCGCTCGGCCTGGTGCAGGCGCGCTTCATCGTGCAAATCGAGGCGGTTGCGCAGGACGCTGCTACCGGGGTAGCAGTACGGATCCTGGCCCACCCCGTATTTGTCGAGCATCAGCGTGGGGTGTTGCGGTACTTGGCGAGGACAGCTTCACGGGTCGGCAGGGGTTTGTCGACATCGGCGGGTTGGGTGTCGAACCCTTCCAGGCGCAGGCTGGCCAGGTAATTGGAACGGCGGATCTTGTGATAGTGATCCTGTTTTTGCTCAAACGTCAGTTCGCTCATCGCAGCGTACTCCTGGGTAGCAAGGTTTGATTGTAGCGCAATGCGTCAGCGGGCAGGCGGGATAAAAACCACGTCACATTTTGTATAAAAAGTCCGCCGGCGTGCTGAATTCAGCGTATGTTTCACCGCAAAATCTTGTAGGACGATTCCGTCCACTACTTAAAGGGAGTTAAGCATGGGTTTGCTTCGTGTCGCTTCGGCGATGTCTTTGTGCGCAGTGGCGTTTTCGATCCAGGCCGAGCAGTTGCCGATCGAGGTGCTCAGCGCAGTGGTCAAGGATCAGAAAATCGCCGACGCCGAAGTGTTGCTGCAACGCAACGGCGCGCAGAACGTGGTAGGCCGTACCAACGCCCAGGGCCAGGTGACCCTCACCAGCGAAGCCGCTGATGATGCCAGCAACCTGTTGATCATCAAGAAGCCCGGCTACTCAAACCTGGTGGTGAAGTGTCCGTGCAAAGGCATGACCTACGCCATCAGCCCAGTGATGGAAAACCTCGACGGCCTGCGTGTGGTGCTGACCTGGGGCAAGACCCCGGAAGACCTCGACTCCCATATGATCTTCCCTGGCAACAATATCTATTTCGAGAATCAGAAAGGTACCGATGCCGAGCTGGACGTGGATGACGTCGACAGCTACGGCCCGGAAACCATCACCCTGCAGAAAAAACACTACGGCGAAAGCTACGTATATGCCGTGCATGACTTCACCAACATCGCCAACCCGGGTTCGCGCCAACTATCCAACAGCGAAGCCAAGGTGTTCGTGTATATGGGCCAGTCCCTGGTGCGCACCTACTACGTGCCGAAAAACCGCAGTGGCAACCTGTGGACCGTGTTCCGCATGACGGGCAGCGGTGACTTCCAGGACATCAACACCTTCAGCGGTGTGAATGTGGACGCCAAGGATGTGCTCAACGAAGTCAAGCCGTTGCTGGATGACAGCGTCGCGGTGGCAGCCGTGGCTGTCAGCTCTTCCGCACAAACGGATGCGAAGCGTCTGAACCTGCAAGGGGAGGCGGCCTACCAGGCGGGCAAGCTGGATGAAGCCATCGACCTGTTCCGTCAGGCCATCGAGCTGGACAACGGCTTCGGCAAAGCCTACGGCAACCTGGGCCTGGCGTATCAGAAAGCCGGCAACACCGCCGAGTCGATCTGGGCCAACCGCAAGGCCATCGCCCTGGCGAGCGGCGCCAATGCCGCAACCGTGCGGGCCGGTGCCTACTACAACATCGCGCGGATCTACGAAGCGGCGGGGCAGTTCGCGGATGCGTTGCGTCATTACCAGTTGGCCAAGGAGCAGAAGGCCAATCCAGTGTATGACACGGCCATCGAGCGGGTGCAAAACCGCTGATCCAGCCGTAGCGCAGCTCTAAAAATGTGGGAGGGGGCTTGCCCCCGATAGCGGTGGATCGGTTACTCATAACTGACGGATCTACTGCCATCGGGAGCACGCCCTCTCCCACATTTGGTTTGTGGCGTTCCTGCAGACCCAGTCGAACTTGTCGCATTTGGCCCAAGGCCATTGCTGCACCCTGTGTATCATCCTGTCTCTTTTTTCCTCACGACCTTTCTCGATTCGCTGAATATCCCAGGCTATGTTTTTGAGCCACCTTCAGCGGTCAATGGAGTGACAGCTATGCACGACACCCTCCAGCAGGTCTTTGGTTATCCACAGTTTCGTTCGGGCCAGGAAGAAACCGTCAGCGCCGTACTGGCCGGGCGTTCGGCCGCGGCGATTTTCCCTACCGGGTCGGGAAAGTCCCTGTGTTACCAGCTGTCGGCGGTATTGCTGCCGCACCTGACGTTGGTAGTGTCGCCGTTGCTGGCGCTGATGCAGGACCAGTTGGGGTTCCTGCAACGCCATGGCATTTCGGCCGGCAGTATCGATTCGGCCCAGAGCCGCGATGACGCCAACGATGTGATGGCGCGTGCGCGTTCGGGCGAGTTGAAAATCCTGATGATTTCCGTGGAGCGTTTGAAGAACGAGCGCTTTCGCAACTTTCTGCAAAGCGTGCCGATCTCGTTGCTGGTGGTGGACGAAGCGCACTGTATTTCCGAATGGGGTCACAACTTTCGTCCGGACTATCTGAAGCTGCCGGACTACCAGTGCCAGTTCAATATCCCACAAGCGCTGCTGTTGACTGCCACGGCCACGCCCAAGGTGATTGCTGACATGCAGGCCAAGTTCGCCATTGCCCCAGGCGACGTGGTCACCACAGGCTTCTACCGGCCCAACCTCAACCTGCTGGTGGAGCCGGTAGCGGGCGCAGACAAGCGTCGGCGGTTGGTGCAGTGGATGGGCGAACGCGCCAACCAGCCGAGCATCGTCTACGTCACCTTGCAGAAAACCGCCGAGCAGATTGCCGAGCACCTGAACCGCAACGGCATCCAGGCCGAGGCGTATCACGCGGGTTTGCCCCACGATAAGCGCGAGGGCATCCAACAGCGCTTCATGGGGGGACGCTCCAATTGCATCGTCGCCACCATTGCGTTTGGCATGGGGATCGACAAGAGCGACATTCGCAATGTGGTGCACTTCGACCTGCCCAAGTCCATCGAGAACTACAGCCAGGAAATCGGCCGCGCGGGGCGCGATGGCCAGCCGTCCGATTGCCTGGTACTGGCCAACCGCGACAGCCTCAATGTGCTGGAGAACTTTGTGTATGGCGACACGCCCGAGCAGGAGGGGATTCGCCGTGTACTGGAAGAGTTGCAGGCGGTACGCAGCGATGGGCAGTGGGAGTTCCTGCTGCGTTCACTGTCGGACCACAGCAACATCCGCGAGCTGCCGCTCAAGACGTTGCTGGTCCAGCTGGAGCTCAAGGGCGTGATCGCCCCGCGCTATGCGTTTTATGCCGAGTACCGCTTCAAGTACCTGATAGAGCCCGACGCCTTGCTGGCGCGTTTTTCCGGCGAGCGCCAGCAGTTTGTCGCGGCGATCGTCCAGGTGTGCAAACGTGCGAAAACCTGGGCGACGGTGGATTTCGACGCGCTGTATCAACAGCACAATGCCGAGCGCAATCGGGTGGTGAAGGCGCTGGATTACTTCCAGGAACAGGGCCTGATCGAGCTGGAAAGCAAGCAGATGACTGAGGTCTATAGCCTGCTCAATACCGACTTTGATCCACAGGCACTGAGTGCTGAGTTATACACAGGCTTCAAGCAGCACGAGGTGGGAGAAGTTGCACGGATTCACGCCATGCTCGACCTGTTTGCCACCGATCATTGCCTGGGGCAACGCCTCGCCCAGTATTTTGGTGATGAGAATGCGCCGCAGCGTTGCGGGCATTGTTCGGTGTGCCACGGTCATGTCGCGCATTTGCCGGCGCCGCCGAGCCTGCCGCCGCTTGTGGATAAAAACTTCATGGGACTGTGCGGTGATTTTATCCACAGGCATCATGAGCACACCGGTCACTTGCCTGGTGCGGAGCGGCTGACGCGCTTCCTGGGCGGTATCAGCGTGCCGTTGTTCACCAAGTTGAAGGCACGGGGCATTCCGGGGTTTGCAGCGCTGGAAGACTACCCCTACGCCGAAGTGCGCGAATGGGCAGCAGCCCATTTGAATGATCTGTAAACCCACTTTCATGAGGTGTGCCCATGCCCGACTCAACGCCCCAACGCGCCGATTACCGTCACTTCCAGCCGATCATCACGCGCTGGCACGACAACGACGTGTATGGCCATGTGAACAACGTGACCTACTACAGCTTCTTTGACACGGCGGTGAATACCTACCTGATCGAGCAGGGCGGGTTGGATATTCACGATGGCGAAGTGGTGGGGTTCGTGGTGAGTTCGGCGTGTGACTACTTTGCGTCGATCGCCTTTCCCGACCGTATAGAAATCGGCCTGCGGGTAGGCAAGTTGGGCAACAGTTCAGTGCAGTATGAGTTGGCGGTGTTCAAGGCGGGCGAAGAGGAGGCCTGTGCGGCGGGACGCTTCGTGCATGTGTTCGTGGATCGTGGGTCGAACCAGCCGGTGACGATTCCGGGGCGATTACGCGAAGCGTTGCAGGGGTTGGTGGCCTGACTTTGCATGGAAACCCATGTGGAAGGGAGCAAGCGCCCTCCCACAGTGTTTCTTCGATGTTCTCTAGACCTGATCAATCACGGTAGTGATGTTTGTTCTTGCGATGCCCATAGGCATGGCCACGGCCAGGATGACCATCCCGGTAGTAGCGACGGTCGTCACGGCCACGATAACGGCGGTCGTCGTCATCGCTCTTGTTGCCCATGTAGTTGCCCAGTGCGCCACCCGCGCCGCCGCCGGCAGCTGCGCCGATCAGGCTGCCGGTGGTGCCGCCCATGCTGCGGCCTACCACGTTGCCGCCGGCTGCGCCCAGAGCGCCGCCAATAGCGGCTTCGCCGCGGCTGCGTTTGTCGGCGCCCACCGCGCTGCCGCCCGCACCGCCCAGGGCTGCGCCAATGGCCGAACCGGTGTTACCGCCGACCTGCTGGCCCACAACCGAACCGAGTACCCCGCCCAATGCGCCGCCCACACCGGCTTCGGTGGTGCCGCCGGCCATGGCTGCGCCACTGACCAGGCCAAGGGACAACAAGAGAATCGAGGAGAACTTCATAGAGAGACCTCAAGAGGATGACGGCGCGATCCTGAGGCTGTATCGACATTGTGACAATAGAAATCCGACCAGTAACACGAGTTGTGCACAATTCCATAAGTTACTGTTTTAGCAGGGGAACTTAAGTAATTTTTGTGGGTCTTTAGCTACTTCGGAACGGCCGCTTTTATGCAAAAGCGGCCTTTTTTGTGTCCGGATTCTAGTCAGGCCGAGCGGGCCATGATCAGCCCACTGTCACTTGCCGCTTCCAAACGAATCGCCACGAACTTCGACGTTGGCGTATGGCTGCCATCCCCCGTGCTTTCCAGCGGCACCAGCGGGTTCACTTCCGGGTAGTAGGCCGCTGCCTGCCCCGCCGGAATATCAAACGCCAGCAAGGTAAAGCCTTTCACCCTGCGCTCCCGACCGTCCTCCCACAACGACACGATGTCAGCCTTCTGCCCCGGCTTGAAACCCAGGCGGATGATGTCGGCTTCGTTGACGAACAGCACGTCACGCTGGCCTTTCACCCCGCGATAGCGGTCATCCAGGCCATATATGGTGGTGTTGTACTGATCGTGGGAACGCATGGATTGCATGATCAGGTCTGGCACGCGACCGGTGGCGTGGGTGCGTTCGTGGATCAGGTCTGCGGGCAGGATATTCGGGCGGAAGTTGGCGCGACCCGACGGTGTGTTCCAGCGACGCGCACCGGCGGAATTACCGAGGTAGAAGCCACCCGGGTGCTTGAGGCGTTCGTTGAAGTCCTTGAAGCCTGGGATGGTATCGGCGATCAGGTCGCGAATGCGGCTGTAGTCGCCCACCAGCCAGTTCCAGTCCACCGGCTTGCTGCCCAGGGTGGCGGCGGCGATGCCGGCGAGGATGGCCGGCTCGGATTTCATCAGTTTCGACAGCGGCTGCAATTGGCCGTTGGAGTCGTGGACCATGCTGAACGAGTCTTCCACGGTCACGGCCTGCGGGCCTTCGGCCTGGATATCGATGTCGGTACGGCCCAGGCACGGCAGGATCAGTGCGTCTTTGCCGTGGGTCAGGTGGCTGCGGTTGAGCTTGGTGCTGATCTGTACGGTCAGGTCGCAATTGCGCAGTGCTTCGAAGGTGCGCGGGCTGTCCGGCGTGGCTTGGGCGAAGTTGCCGCCCAGGCCGATGAACACCTTGGAGCGACCTTCGAGCATGGCGTGAATCGCTTCCACCACGTTGTGGCCGTTGGTACGTGGCACCTGAAACTGGAAGCGGCGTTCCAGGGCGTCGAGGAACGCCACCGGTGGGCGTTCGTTGATGCCCATGGTGCGGTCGCCCTGCACGTTGCTGTGACCGCGCACCGGGCACAGGCCGGCGCCCGGGCGGCCAATGTTGCCGCGCAACAGCATCAGGTTGGCGATCTCCTGGATGGTCGGCACCGAATGGCGGTGCTGGGTAATGCCCATCGCCCAGCACATGATCACGTTCTTGCCTTTGGCGTACATGCGCGCCGCTTGCTCGATCTCGACCAGGGGCAAGCCGGACTGCGCGACGATTTCATCCCAGGAGGTGTCGTCGATCTGGCCCAGGTAATCGAGCACGTTGGTCGTGTGCTCGTTGAGGAAGTCGTGGTCGAACACCGCTTCCTTGCCTTCAGCCTGGGCCTGGCGCTCCCACAGCAGCAGGAATTTGGCCATGCCACGCAGGATGGCCATGTCGCCCCCCAGCGCCGGGCGGAAGTAGGCGGTATTGGTTGGCTTGTCACCGTTGGTGAGCATTTCCAGCGGGTGCTGCGGATGCTGGAAGCGTTCCAGGCCGCGCTCTTTCAGCGGGTTGATGCACACCACCTGGGCGCCGCGTTTCACGGCCTCACGCAGCGGTTCGAGCATGCGTGGGTGGTTGGTGCCGGGGTTCTGGCCCCAGACGAAAATCGCGTCGGCATGTTCAAAGTCGTCAAAGGTCACGGTGCCTTTGCCGACGCCTACACTTTGCGCCAAGGCCACGCCGCTGGCTTCGTGGCACATGTTCGAGCAATCCGGGAAGTTGTTGGTGCCGTAGGCGCGTACAAACAATTGATACAGGTACGCCGCTTCGTTGCTGGCACGGCCGGAAGTATAAAACTCGGCCATATCAGGGCTGGGCAGTGCGTTGAGGTGCTTGCCGATCAGGTCGAACGCTGCGTCCCAACTGATGGGTTTGTAGCGGTCGGTCTCGGCGTCATAGCGCACCGGTTCGGTCAGGCGGCCCTGGTATTCCAGCCAATAGTCGCTTTGTTCCAGCAGCGCGGTGACGCTGTGCTTGGCGAAGAATGCAGCGTCGACACGGCGCTTGGTGGCTTCCCAGTTGACGGCCTTGGCGCCGTTTTCGCAGAACTTGACCATGCCGCTTTCCGGCGAGTCGCCCCAGGCGCAGCCCGGGCAGTCGAAGCCGCCGTTCTGGTTGGTCTTGAGCATCATGCGGATGTTTTTCAGCGCGTTGTCGCTGGTCAGCCACGCCTGCGCCACGCTGATCAACGCGCCCCAGCCACCCGCCGGGCCTTTGTAGGGCTTGTAGCGCGGGGTTGGGGTTTGGTCGGCTTGGTGGTGATTGCTCATGGCTGGTACTCCATCGCAGGGCTATAGACCCGCGGCGCACTTTTCTGCGGCAGGTGGATGAGGTTGAGGTTGTGCCGGCGCGCCCATTGCAGGGCCAGGCCGGTGGGCGACGACAGGCTGACCAGGGTCTGGATGCCCGCGCGCAGGACTTTCTGGATCAATTCGAGGCTGCAACGGCTGGTGACAATTGCCAGGCCACCCGCTGTCGGGATCTTTTGGCGGATCAGGGCGCCGATCAACTTATCCAGGGCGTTATGCCGGCCAATGTCTTCGCGGCCCAGCAACAGTTCGCCCTGATTGTTCATAAACACGGCCGCGTGCACGGCGCCACTGTATTGGCCCAAAGGCTGGAAGGCGCTGATGCGTTGGCGCAGGCCGTCGAGCCATGCGGCGGGCGGCAAGGGGGCGCCGGGCAGCACTTGGAGGTCTGGCAGTGCCTGTTCCACGGCTTCCACGCCACACAAACCGCAGCCGCTGGTGCCCGCCAATTGGCGACGCTGCTGCTTGAGGTTCCAAAACGCGCGGCTGGAGATTTGGACTTGAGCGTATTGAGTGGCGCCCGAGCCGCTGAGTTTCAGGTCATAAATGTCGCCAACGTCGGTAATAATGCCGCTACCCATGCTGAACCCGACAATAAAGTCTTCCAGGTCAGTGGGCGTCACCAGCATGACTGCCTGGCTGATGTCGTTATAGGCAATTGCCAGCGCCACTTCTTCCGCCAATGCCGTGCTGGCGGCCTCTGTGTGTTCGAGGTTGCAGAACTGGTAGCTCTGGCTGGCGGCGGGCGCGGACGTTTCAGGGGCGGGCGCCGCGCAGACTGGGCGCTTGGCGTTCATGGGGCAGTACCACCGGCGGATTGATCAGTGTCTAGACTAGGCGCGACAAAGCGTCGCGTCTAATTGCCAGTACTGATCTGCCGATAGATGACGTCGATCAATGCTCTGCCAGCAATTTCTGGTACAGCGCAAAACAGGCTTCCGCCAGCGCCGAACGGGGCGCGCTGCGACGCATGATCAGCCCCAGGCGCGCGAGGGTGTGGGCGTCTTCGATCGGTTGCAGGCGCAAGTGCTCGGTGAGCGCATCCAGGCCACCGTCCAAGGGCATTACCGCGCAGCACAGCCCGCCGTGTACCGCTTGTAACAACTGATGGACGGCATCGGTTTGCAACAGCGGCTGCGGGTGCAGGCCCCGGCTGTGGAAGTTGTGGTCGATGGACTGGCGAAAGTGCATGCCGCTGGTGAGCATGCCCAGGGGCAGTTCGATCAACGCTTCCCAGCTCAGCGGCGTGTCGCCGAAGCTGAAATAGCGCTGGTCGTAGAGCAGGCCCATGCGGGTTTCGCCGAGCGCCAGGGAGTCGAAGCGTTCATTGTCCAGGCGCTCCAGGTACGACACGCCGAGGTCCAGGCGATTGCTCGCCAGTTGTTCCAGAATCTGTTCGGAGCTAAGGGCCGAAAGCTCAAAGCGCAGGCTCGGGTGTTCCTTGTGCAGTTGCTGCATCAACGCCAACGGATCGAAGCTCGACAGCGGCACCACCCCCAGGCGCAACGTACCGACGAGGTTGCCACGACAGGCCGCCGCTTCGGCCTGCAAGCCGTCATACGCTGCCAGCACCGTGCGCGCCCAGGCCAGTACTCGCTCGCCGGGGGCGGTAAAGCCCTCGAAGCGCTGGCCACGATTGACCAGCGGCAGGTCCAGTTCTTCTTCCAGGCTGCGCAGGCGCATCGACAGGGTCGGCTGGGTGATATGGCAACGCGCTGCTGCCTGGCCGAAGTGACGGGTCTCGTCGAGGGCGATGAGGAATTTCAGCTGCTTGATGTCCATCTTCGCTCCAGGGCTTATTCCAATGGCGGGGGGATTCTAGCGCGTTTGGGTCTTTGGTCGGGCTGGAACCCAAGTCTTCGGGGCTGGTCTAGTCTTGGGCATCTGGAAATCAACTATCAAGGAGAGCGCACTATGAGTCTTTTTAGCTTTGTTAAGGAAGCCGGCGAGAAGTTGGTCAAGCTGTTGACGCCGGGCAACGCCAATGCCAGTGATGATCTGAAAAAGCACATTGAAGAAGTCGGGCTGGGTAATCCGGATGTTCACGCCACTGTCGAGGGTGACAAGGTCACGCTTACAGGGACCGTGGCCAGTCAGGAAGAGAAAGAAAAAATCATTCTGGCGGCCGGCAACATTGCCGGTGTGGCCAGTGTGGATGACCAGATCACCGTAACCGGCCCGGTAGTTGCCGCCGCCCGTTTCGTCGTGGTGAAAAAGGGCGACACCCTCAGCGCGATTTCCCTGGCGGTTTACGGCAAGGCCAGCCGGTACAACGATATCTTCGAGGCCAACAAGCCGCTGTTGTCTCATCCAGACAAGATTTACCCAGGGCAGACGCTGCGTATTCCTGAGTAATTCACAAAGTAAAAATGTGGGAGGGGGCTTGCTCCCTCCCACAAGGGGTCAAAGTCCGACAATAAGGTCCCGGTAATCCTCGACTGCGGCAAATTCCCCAGTGTCCTTGGGCCCTTTTTGGCTGTCCGGCTCTTTCACCGCCAGCAAATGCCCCACGCCAAATTTCTGGGCGCTGCGCAGGATCGGCAACGTGTCGTCGATAAACAGGCTGCGCGCCGGGTCGAACCGGATATCGGCTTGCAAGGCATCCCAGAACTGCGGGTTTTCCTTGGCGAAACCGTAGTCGTGGGAGCTGATCAATCGCTCGAAATACGGCGCCAACTCAATGCGTTCCAACTTCAATGACAGCGAGTCACGATGAGCGTTGGTGATCAGGATCACCCGTTTTCCGGCCTGCTTGATCGCCGCCAGAAAGGTATCGGCACCTGGGCGCAGGGCGATCAGGTGGGCGGTTTCCAGCTTGAGCTCGCGCACCGGAATGTTCAGTTCGGTGCTCCAGAAATCCAGGCAATACCATTGCAACTGTCCGGCGTTACGCTCGAACAGCGGCTGCAACTCCATCTCGGCCATGGCCCGACTCACACCATGCAACTGGGCGTAGCGCTGAGGCAGGTGTTCCATCCAGAAATGGTTGTCGTAATGCAGGTCGAGCAGGGTGCCGTCCATGTCCAGCAGGACAGTGTCGATGGCGTGCCAGGGCAAAGAGGGCATGGGGCGGTCTCATGTAAGTAAAGATATCCGACACAGACAATCGGAAAAGCCACGGTATAGTAACCCGATCACGCCAAGGAGCCGCTTATGCGCCAGAAACCCACCGTCCTCGCCCGCGAAATAGTCGCCAGTAGCCGTTTGTTCCGCGTGGAGGAAGTGCAATTGCGCTTTTCCAATGGCGTTGAACGCACCTACGAGCGCCTGGTGGGACGTGGTGCCGGGTACGGCGCGGTGATGATCGTGGCAATGATCGACGCCGACCACGCGCTGCTGGTGGAAGAGTACTGCGGTGGCACCGACGAATACGAGCTGTCCTTGCCCAAGGGGCTGATCGAGCCCGGCGAGGACGTGCTGGCGGCGGCGGACCGCGAGCTCAAGGAGGAAGCCGGTTATGGCGCCCGCCAGTTGGAGCACCTCACTGAGCTGTCACTGTCCCCCGGCTATATGAGCCAGAAAATCCAGGTGGTGCTGGCCACCGACCTCTATGAAGAACGCCTGGAAGGTGATGAACCTGAACCGATGCGCGTGGACAGGGTCAACCTGCGCGAGTTGTCGCAACTGGCGCAAAATGAGCAGTTCAGCGAAGGCCGCGCGCTGGCTGCGTTGTATCTGGTACGAGACCTGTTGACCCAGCGAGGAGCGTTTAGCGCATGAGCGAACTGTTTTTAGGCCACCCGTTTATCGCCCCTGTGATCGAACTGGCTCGCCAGGCGGGTGAAGTCATCCTGCCGTACTGGCGCGCCGAAGTGGCGGTGACGTCCAAGGCTGACGATTCGCCGGTGACGGCCGCGGACCTGGCCGCCCATCACCTGATTCTCGCCGGTTTGACAGCCCTGGACCCGAGTATCCCGGTGTTGTCCGAAGAAGACGCCGATATCGACCAGAGCGTACGCGCCGGCTGGCAGCGGTGGTGGCTGGTGGACCCGCTGGATGGCACCAAGGAATTTATCGCCGGCAGTGAAGAATTTACCGTCAACATTGCGTTGATCGAACAGGGCCGTGTGATATTTGGCGTGGTATCCATGCCCACCAACGGCCGGTGCTACTTCGGCGGCGCAGGGCTTGGCGCGTGGCGTTCGGACGTGAATGAAGCGCCCAGGCAGATCCAGGTACGCGAGACTCCGGCGGCGGGTGAAGCCTTCACCGTGGTTGCCAGCCGTCGGCATACCAGCCCAGAGCAGGAGCGTTTGCTCAATGGCTTGAGCGAAGGGGTGGGGGAGTTGAAGCTGGCGAATATCGGCAGTTCGTTGAAATTCTGCCTATTGGCCGAAGGCAGCGCCGATTGCTATCCGCGCCTGGCGCCGACCTCGCAGTGGGATACCGCTGCGGCGCAGGGTGTATTGGAAGGGGCGGGCGGCGAGGTACTGGAGTTGAGTGGCGAGCCGTTCAGCTACCCGGCGCGGGCATCGTTGTTGAACCCCTTCTTCCTGGCGTTACCGGCGAAGGCGGCGTGGCGTGAACGCTTGCTGACTTTGGCAAGATCTTAAAACCAGCGCAGATCAAAATGTGGGAGGGGCGGTGCGACGATTCGACTTGCCCCCTCCCACATTGGTTTTGTGTGATGGCTTTCAGCGGTGCAGGACGTACTGGCCGGTGAAAGTCACTGCCAGCTCTTCACTGCCCTCATTTACGATCCACGTGTCCAACGTCAACCGCGCCCGGCCATAGCGCTTGTAGGTGGCTAAAAAGCGCTTCCACACCTTCTCCTCCGGCGCCGCGCAAATGGCGGTCGCGTCTTGCGTCACGGGCAGCGGATAGCTGATCTGCCCTTCCTGAATCACGATATGCCCGTCTTCAATCCCTTCCTCGCGCAGTTGCAGGTGCAGCCAGCCCCAACCCGCCAGCACCGCGCCGCAATAGAGGCTGCCACCGAACATGGTGCTCTTGTGGTTGATATTGGCTTGCAAGGGCAGGTGCAATCGCAGTTGGCCGTGTTGCCAGTCGAGCACCTTGAGGCCCATTTCACGGGTCAGGGGGATGTCATGGTGGAGGATGGATTCCAGGTAACGGCTGTCGCGGCTCATGGCGGCCTCTTGGTGAGTGGGCAGGGTCATTCGTCGTCAGCGCCTTGGTTGCTGCTGTCGGCGAAGTTCAGGCCGTGCTTGCGAAGTTTGTCGTGCAAGGTCTTGCGCGGTACGCCCAGGGCTTCGGCGAGGCTGCGCAGGGAACTGTGGGGGCGGGTCAGTTCGGCGGCGATCAGGCTTTTTTCGAACTGCTCGACCTGTTCGCTCAAGCCGCCCGGGGTCGAGGTCAGCACACCGGTTACCGGATTGTCCGGGGTGTTATCCAGCGCCAACTCCAGGCCGAGGGCGAAGCGTTCTGCGGCGTTCTGCAGTTCGCGCACATTGCCCGGCCAGTTGTGGCGCAACAGCAACGCACGTTGGCCTGGTTGCAGCTCGTGCAGTGGCAGGCCGTGGCGGCTGCTGGCTTCGTCGGCAAAGTGCTGGAACAGCATCAGTGCGTCTTCGCCCCGTTCGCGCAGCGGCGGAATGCGCAACGGTGCGACGTTGAGGCGGTAGTACAAGTCGGCACGGAAGCGGCCCTGGTCGGCGGCCTGGCGCAAGTCTTCCTTGGTGGCCGCGATGATGCGGATATCCAGCGGGATCAACTGATTGCCGCCAAGGCGTTCGACCACGCGTTCCTGTAACAGGCGCAGCAGTTTGACCTGCACATCCAGGCTCATGCTTTCGATTTCATCAAGGAACAGCGTGCCGCCATTGGCGAATTCGAACTTGCCGATACGGCGCTTCTGCGCCCCGGTAAACGCGCCGGGCTCATGGCCAAACAGTTCGCTTTCCACCACCGACTCCGCCAGCGCCCCGGCGTTGATCGCCACGAATGGCCCGCTGCGCCGGTTCGACAGGTCGTGCAGCGCACGGGCCACTACTTCCTTGCCGGCCCCGGTTTCACCCAGGATCAGTACATCGGCGCGGGTCGCTGCCAGTGCGCCGATCTGTTCGCGCAGGCGCAGCATTTGGGGCGAGTGCCCGACCAGGCGTGTGCTCAGTTGCTGGCGATCGCTGAGGGCCAGGCGCAGGCTGCGGTTGTCCAGGACCAGGCGACGCAGGGCCAGGGCGCGGCGCACGCTGTCAAGCAGGGCGTCGCTGGCGAAGGGTTTTTCGAGGAAGTCGTAGGCACCCGCGCGCATGGCTTGCACCGCCAACGGCACGTCGCCGTGGCCGGTGATCAGCAGCACCGGCAGCTCCGGGTCCTGGCCGTGCAGTTCGGCGAGCAGCTCCAGGCCGTCCATGCCGGGCATGCGGATATCGCTGACCACGACCCCCGGCCAATCCCGCGACAAACGCGCGGTGAGGCCGGTGGCTTCGCCCAGGGGCAGGACCTTCAGCCCGGCCAGGTCCAGGGTCTGGCACAGGGCCTGACGCAAGTGTGGATCGTCGTCGATCAACACCACCTGAATCTGGTTATCGATACTCATACACTGCGGTCCTCGGACGGTTGCAGACTGACGCCCGGCGAGCCGGCACGCAATTTCAAGGTTAACAGCGCGCCGCCTTCCTTGTGGTTGGCAAACAGCAGCTCGCCGCCAAAGGCGCGCATCAGCGTGTCACAGATGGCCAGGCCCAACCCCAGGCCCTGGGTGCGGGTCTTGGTGGTGTAGAACGGCTCGCTGGCGCGGCCCAGTGCTTCCATGCAAAAGCCTGGGCCATTATCGCGAATGTACAGGTTGACGCCCTGTTCGGTGGTTTGGGCACTCAGCCAGAGTTTGCGCGGCGGGCCTTTTTCGGTCAGGGCGTCGAGGGCGTTGGCCAGCAGGTTGCCCAGCACCTGGCGCAGGCGCGTTTCGCCGGCTTCTACCCACAAGGTTGCCTCGGGCAAATCGCGGATCAGTTCGACTTCCATCGAGCGCCGTCGCTTGGCCAGCAACGCCAGGGCGTCGTCCAGCGCCGGTTGCAGGGCGACGCTTTCCGGCGCGTGCCGATCGCGGCGGGCGAACGCACGCAGGTGGGCGATGATCGAGGCCATGCGCCCGGTCAGTTCGCTGATCAGCTTGAGATTGCCGCGCGCATCGTTGGTGCGTTCATGGTCGAGGAGGATTTCGGCGTTTTCGGCATAGCTGCGAATCGCCGCCAGGGGTTGGTTGAGTTCGTGGCTGATACTCGCCGACATGGTGCCCAGTGCCGACAGTTTGCCCGCTTGCACCAAATCATCCTGGGCGCGCACCAGTTCCTGCTGGGCGTGTTCGCGTTCCAGTACCTCCTGTTTCAGGCGGCGGTTGAGCCCTTCCAGGTCGCTGGTCCTCTCGACCACGCGCATCTCCAGCTCGCGACGGGCCTTGGCTTCAAAGGCGATGCGCTCCAGGTAATGACGGCGGCGCTGCATCATCAGCCCCAGCAGCAACATCAATACCAGCAGTGTGGCGCCACCTACGGCCACTACCGTGCGCACCGGGCGGTTGATCAGTGAGCGTGGCGCGAGGATTTCCACGTTCCAGCCGGTCTCGGCGATCGCAGTGGATTGGCGCAACCATGCCGTGGAACTCAGGGTCAGCGGTTGCGGGTCGCGGGTCGGGTAGGGCTGGATGGCGATGATGGCCTGGCGCTCTTCATCGGTCAGCGGCCGGGTGGCGCGGAATCGCCATTGCGGGCGCGACGTGAGGATCACCACGCCGTTATGGTCGGTTACCAATAGTTGTTCGGGGGTGTTGCCCCACAGGCTTTCGGTGTGGTCCAGGTCGACCTTGACCACCAGCACGCCGATGATTTTTTCGCCATTGCGCACGGCGGCGGCGAAGAAGTAACCGCGCTTGGCCGAGGTGGTACCCAGGCCGAAGAACCGCCCCAGCCGCCCGGCCATGGCTTCGCTGAAATACGGGCGGAACGAAAAGTTGCGCCCGACGAAGCTGTCCTGCTTGTCCCAATTGGACGCGGCAAGGGTCTTGCCGGTGGTGTCCATCAGGTACATCACTTCCACCCCGGCCTGGGCGGCGACGTCCTTGAGCAGCAGGTTGGCGTTGACCAGGTTGGTGCTGACGTCCGGTGCCTCCAGCGCGGTGCGCAAGGCCGGCAAGTCACCGAGGATTTGCGGCAGCACCTCGTAGCGGTGCAGCGTGCCCAGCAGGTTGGCGACGTAGAGGTCGAGGGTCTGGCGGTTCTGCCCGGCCAGTTCGCTGCGGTAATAACGCTCGGCCAGGTGCTCCAGCGGCCACAGCAGCGGCGCCAGGCACAGCGCCAGCAGGGCGAGGCTGCGCCAGCGGGGTCTTCGCGGGAGAGGTGGAGTCATGGGTGTCGTGCGCCTGTGGGTACAGGCGCATTATGCCTAGTGCTGCTCGGCAAGACACTCGCGCAATGCGTCTTGCCACTGTGGCTGGCCAACCTGCCACTGCTGGCGCAGGCGGCTGCAATCGAGGCGCGAGTTCAGGGGGCGCTTGGCCGGCGTCGGGTAGGCGCTGGAAGGGATCGCTTCCAGCTCGGCGCAGGGTTTGCCCGCAGCACGCAGATGCTCGCCAATCGCCTGGGCGAAGCCGAACCATGACGTCTCGCCCTGGGCGGTCAGGTGATAGATGCCCCAATCGCCCGCCTGGCCGGCCTGCCAGCGCTCGATCAACGTGCGGGTGCTGTTGGCGATGGTACCGGCCCAGGTCGGAGCGCCGATCTGGTCGGCGACGATGCGCATCTGCGGTTTCTCTTGCAGCAGGCGTTGCATGGTCAGCAGGAAGTTCTTGCCGTGGCTGGAATAGACCCAACTGGTGCGCAGGATCAGGTATTGGCCACCCACGGCGGCGATCGCCTGCTCACCGGCCAGCTTGCTTTGGCCATACACACCCAGTGGGTTCGGCACATCGGCTTCGGTGTAGGGCGCAGGTTTACTGCCGTCGAACACGTAGTCGGTGGAGTAATGGATCAGCGGGATGCCCAGGGCCTTGGCTTCCTCGGCGAGGATGCCGGGAGCGATGGCGTTGATGGCGAAAGCCGCGTCCGGTTCGCTTTCGGCCTGATCGACCGCGGTGTGCGCTGCGGCGTTGATGATCAGGCCGGGGCGATGGGCACGTACCTGCTGTCGAATCTGCTCGACGTTGGCCAGGTCAAGCTGGTCGCGGCCCAGCACGATGAGTTCGCCCAGGCCCTGGAGCTTTTGTTGCAGCGCCAGGGAGACCTGGCCGTGTTGGCCGGTGATGAGGATTTTTAAAGGGCGGCTCATGGGAACAGGTCTGCATCTTCCAGACTTTTGCCTTGCTGATCCTTGGCGGACAAGGTCGGAGTGCCGTTCAGTTGCCAATCGATATTGAGCTTCGGATCATCCCAACGAATGCAGCGCTCCGCGGAGGGTGTGTAGTAGTCGGTAGTTTTGTAGAGGAACTCGGCGTAATCGCTCAGTACTACAAAGCCATGGGCGAACCCCTGTGGAATCCACAGTTGGCGATTATTGTCGGCGGATAAATGCACACTGGCCCACTTACCGAAATGAGGTGAGCTACGACGGATATCCACCGCGACATCCAGGACTTCGCCAGCTGTCACACGTACCAACTTCCCCTGGGCGTGCTCAATTTGATAATGCAGGCCCCTTAGCACACCTTTTTGCGAGCGTGAATGATTGTCCTGGACAAACTGTTGCTGCTGCAGGCCCGTGGCCTGGGCAAAATCCCGGGCATTGAAACTTTCGTAGAAGAAGCCGCGTTCGTCGCCAAAAACCTTCGGCTCGATGATCAATACACCGGGCAACTCAGTGGCGGTTACATTCATGGAGCATCCCCAGCCAGCGTGTACAGGTATTGGCCATAGCCGGTCTTGCCGAAATACTGCGCACGCTCCAGCAGGTAATCGCGGTCGATCCAGCCATTTTCGTAGGCGATTTCTTCCAGGCACGCCACTTTCAGCCCCTGGCGATGCTCGATGGTCTGCACATAGGTCGACGCTTCGAGCAGGCTGTCATGGGTCCCTGTGTCGAGCCAGGCAAAGCCACGGCCGAAGCGCTCGACATGCAGGTCGCCGCGCTTGAGGTAAGCGTTGTTGACGTCGGTAATCTCCAGCTCGCCACGGAGTGAAGGCTTGACCGCCTTGGCGATGCTGATCACGTCGTTGTCATAGAAATACAGGCCGGTCACCGCGTACGACGACTTGGGCTTGGCCGGTTTTTCTTCGATGGACAGGGCGCGGCCGTCTTTGTCGAAGTCGATCACCCCGAAACGCTCCGGGTCCTTGACCCAGTAGCCGAATACGGTAGCCCCGGAGGGGCGCTCGGCCGCGGTACGCAGCTGGTCGCCAAAATGCTGGCCGTGGAAGATGTTGTCACCCAGGATCAGGCAGACCGGATCATCGCCGATGAACTCTTCACCGATGATGAACGCTTGGGCCAGGCCATCTGGCGAGGGTTGCTCCGCATAGCTGAAGCGTACGCCAAACTGGCTGCCATCCCCCAGCAGGTTGCGGTATTGCGGCAGGTCGACCGGTGTAGAAATCACCAGGATGTCCTTGATTCCCGCCAGCATCAGCACCGAGATCGGGTAGTAGATCATCGGTTTGTCATACACCGGCAACAGCTGCTTGGACACCCCCAGGGTAATGGGGTGCAAACGGGTGCCGGAGCCCCCGGCCAATACGATTCCCTTCATCATGCAATCAGATCCTTGAAGTCAGTGTTGCCCAATCGTTCGCCCTGATAACTGCCGTCCTGGACCCTGCGGCACCACTCCAGGTTGTCGAGGTACCACTGCACGGTCTTGCGCAGCCCGCTTTCAAAGGTTTCCTGTGGGACCCAGCCCAGCTCGCGTTCGATCTTGCTGGCGTCGATCGCATAGCGCTGGTCGTGGCCGGGGCGATCCTTGACGAAGGTGATCAGGTCGGTGAATTGCTCGACGCCGGCCGGGCGTTGCGGCGCCAGCTCTTCGAGCAGGGCGCAGATGCCGCGCACCACGTCGATGTTTTTCTGCTCGTTATGCCCGCCAATGTTGTAGGTCTCGCCGACCACACCCTCGGTCACCACCTTGAGCAATGCGCGGGCGTGGTCTTCTACGAACAGCCAGTCGCGCACCTGCAAGCCATCGCCATAGACCGGCAACGGCTTGCCCGCCAGGGCATTGAGGATCACCAGGGGGATCAGCTTTTCCGGGAAGTGGAACGGCCCATAGTTGTTCGAACAATTGGTCAGCAACACCGGCAGCCCATAGGTTCGCTGCCAGGCGCGCACCAGGTGGTCGGACGCAGCCTTGCTGGCCGAGTAGGGCGAGCTGGGCGCGTAGGGCGTGGTTTCGGTGAACAGGTCGTCCACGCCATGCAGGTCGCCATACACTTCGTCGGTGGAGATGTGATGGAAGCGGAACGCGCGCTTGGCGGGTTCGTCGAGCTTTTGCCAATAGGCGCGGGCGGCCTCCAGCAGGCTGTAGGTGCCGACGATATTGGTCTGGATAAAATCCGACGGGCCATCGATGGAGCGGTCGACATGGGACTCGGCCGCCAGGTGCATGATCGCCTGCGGCTCGAAGCGCGCGAGCACGGCGCTGACGGTGGCCTGGTCGACGATATCGGCCTGTACGAACTCATAGCGGCTGTTGGACGCGATGCTGGTCAGCGACTCCAGGTTGCCGGCGTAGGTGAGTTTGTCCAGGTTGAGCACTTCGTGCTCGGTGTGCTGGATCAGGTGGCGGATCAGGGCGGAGCCGATAAAACCAGCGCCGCCGGTGATGAGAATGCGCATGTCGGGGGGCCTTTTCCTTAGACGGACATTAAGCAAATGGAGCATAGCTTGAGTGGTGGAGCAGGTCGGCGCAAGCGTGCCGTGTGCTGGGGGTTGCGTTAGCCCCTTAACAATGGCGATATAGACGCCTAAAAAAACCGAGGTCGTCACAATGTTGCTCGCCACGTTGATCCATCGCGCCAGCCTACCTTGCCCGCAAGTGGACCCCGATCAGGCGGCACACCTGCTTGAGCAGCATTACGGCCTCACCGGCACCCTGCAGGCGCTGGGCAGCCAGCAAGACCTCAACTACAAGGTCGACAGCGACCGTGGCCGCTTTGTTCTGAAAATCTGCCGGGGTGACTACGCTGCTGTTGAGTTGCAGGCCCAGCACGCGGCCCTCAACAACCTGCAGGCCCATGTGCAGATGCAGGTACCTCAGGTCATCAAGGCGCACACCGGTGAAGAGTTGCTCACCGTTGCGGTGGGTGGACAAAACCTGCACCTGCGGTTGCTGGACTACATCGACGGACAGCCCCTGACCCATCTCCCCCATCTGGGCCGCGATGTCATTGCAGGCTTCGGCGCATTGTGCGGGCGAATGAGCCTGGCCCTGGCCGATTTCCAGCACCCAGGCCTGGACCGCACCTTGCAATGGGACCCGCGCCACGCCCAGGAGCTGATCACCCACCTGTTGGCAACCCTGCAAAACCCGCCCCATCGCGCCCTCTTGGAGCAGGTGGCCGAACAGGTTGGCGCGCGCCTGCGCGACCTGGCCGATCACCTGCCCTGGCAAGCGGTGCACATGGACATCACCGATGACAACGTCATGTGGCAACGGGATGCCCAGCGGCACTGGCAGATCCAGGGGGTGATCGACTTCGGCGACCTGGTGCACACCTGGCGCATCGCCGATTTGTCGGTGACGTGTGCCGCGCTGCTGCACCATGCTGAAAGCGATCCCTTTGCCATCCTCCCGGCCATCCGTGCGTTCCATGCGGTCAACCCCTTACAGCGCGAAGAACTGCAGGCCCTGTGGCCACTGATTGTCGCCCGCGCGGCGGTGCTGGTGCTGAGCAGCGAACAGCAGCAACGCCTGGATCCGAATAACAGCTACCTGCTGAAAAACGCCGAGCATGAGTGGGAAATCTTCCATGTGGCAATGTCGGTGCCCTTTGAACTAATGGAAGCGGCGATTCTGAGCAGTGTCGGGGAGACGCCGGCGCCGTTGGCCGACCAGAACTTCGCCCCTTTGTTGCCAGGGTTGGTGGGCCAGGAATTCGCGCTGATTGACCTGGGTGTGCTCAGCCCGCATTTCGAAGCGGGCAATTGGGAACAGCCCGGCATCGATCGCCGATTACTGGATGAAGCGGCCACCGTGCACGGGTTGGCCGCCAGCCGCTATGGGCAATATCGGCTGTCGCGCACCCGTCCCGACAGCGCCGTTGAGCCTGAGACGTTCCCGCTGCATGTTGAACTGCACTTGCCCCATGGCACCGTGTTGGAGGCGCCCTTTGGCGGCACGTTGCGCAAGGGCGCCGACGGTCTGCTGAGCCTGCATGACGGTCCGCTGAGCCTGCGTCTGTGGGGGGTGAAAACCGCATTGAACCCCGGCGCGGTGCTGGTGGAAGGGCAAATAATCGGCGAAGTCCATGCCCCGCTGATGGTGCAGGTATGCCGCGCGGACATCGAGCCGCCGCTGTTCTGCGCGCCCTCCCGGGTACCAGCGTGGCAAGCGCTTTGCCCGTCACCGGCGACGCTGCTTGGCCTGGCCTGTGACGCTGAGCCGGAACTGGACCCCGAGGCCCTGCTGGCCCGGCGCGACGCCAGTTTCGCCCGTTCGCAGAAGCATTATTACGTCGACCCGCCGCGCATCGAACGCGGCTGGCGCAACCATCTGATCGACATGCAGGGCCGTTCCTACCTCGACATGCTCAACAACGTGGCCGTGCTCGGCCACGGCCACCCCCGTATGGCGGCCGTGGCGGCTCGGCAATGGTCATTGCTCAACACCAACTCGCGGTTCCACTACGCGGCGATTGCCGAGTTTTCCGAGCGCTTGCTGGCGCTGGCGCCGGAGGGTATGGACCGGGTGTTCCTGGTCAACAGCGGCACCGAGGCCAATGACCTGGCCATTCGCCTGGCCTGGGCCTACAGCGGCGGGCGCGACATGCTCAGCGTGCTGGAGGCTTACCACGGGTGGTCGGTGGCGGCGGATGCGGTGTCCACCTCGATCGCTGACAACCCCAAGGCCCTGAGCAGCCGCCCGGATTGGGTACACCCGGTGACTGCGCCGAATACCTATCGCGGTGAGTTCCGCGGACCAGACAGTGCGCCGGATTATGTCCGCAGTGTGGAGCACAACCTGGCGAAAATCGCCGCGAGCCAGCGCCAACTGGCTGGCTTCATTTGTGAGCCGGTGTACGGCAATGCCGGCGGTATTTCCCTGCCTCCGGGCTATCTGCAGCAGGTGTATGCGCGGGTGCGTGCCCAGGGCGGCGTATGCATTGCCGATGAAGTGCAGGTGGGCTATGGGCGCATGGGGCATTTCTTCTGGGGCTTTGAAGAGCAGGGTGTTGTGCCGGACATCATCACCATGGCCAAGGGCATGGGGAACGGTCAGCCCTTGGGGGCGGTGATCACTCGGCGCGAGATTGCCGAAGCGCTGGAAGCCGAGGGGTATTTCTTTTCGTCGTCGGGGGGCAGCCCGGTCAGTTGCCGGATCGGCATGGCGGTGCTGGATGTGATGGAAGAAGAAAAGCTGTGGGAAAACGCCCAGGTCGTGGGCGGGCATTTCAAGGCGCGGCTGCAAGCACTGATCGACCGTCATCCGTTGGTCGGCGCCGTGCATGGCTCCGGTTTCTACTTGGGGCTGGAGCTGGTGCGGGATCGACACACCCTGGAGCCCGCCACCGAAGAGACCGCGCTGTTGTGCGAGCGTCTGCGGGAACTTGGGATTTTCATGCAGCCGACCGGTGACTACCTGAACATCCTCAAGATCAAGCCGCCGATGGTCACCTCCAAACGCAGCGTGGACTTCTTTGTCGACATGCTGTCGAAGGCGTTGAATGAACAAGCGTAAATAATCGATTGTTATCGGTTATTTGCTGTCATATTTATCGCCTATGATTGCAGTCCGCTGTTAAAGCCGATTTTTATCCGTTATAAAGTCGGCCTTCACCCCCATTCGGAGCCCTGATTGCCATGACCACCCTGCACAGCACACCTCGCGCCGATGGCTTTTATATGCCCGCCGAATGGGCGCCCCAGACCCAAACCTGGATGATCTGGCCCGAACGCCCGGACAACTGGCGCCTGGGTGGTAAACCGGCGCAGGCCGCTCACGTGGCGGTGGCCAAGGCTATCGCGCGGTTTGAACCGGTGACGGTCGCGGTGTCTGCCGGCCAGTACGAAAACGCCCGCGCCCGCCTGGACGTGCCGAATATCCGCGTGGTGGAAATGTCCAGTGACGACGCCTGGGTGCGCGACACCGGCCCGACGTTTGTGATCAACAACACCGGCGAAGTGCGTGGCGTGAACTGGGATTTCAACGCCTGGGGTGGTTTTGATGGTGGCCTGTATGCGCCGTGGAACCGTGACTCGCAGGTGGGCGGCAAGATCCTCGAGATCGAACGCGCGCCGCGTTACCGCACCGAAGGGTTCGTGCTGGAAGGCGGTTCGATCCACGTCGACGGCGAAGGCACTCTGATCACCACCGAAGAATGCCTGCTCAACCGCAATCGCAACCCGCACCTCGACCGTGCGGCTATCGAAGCGGTGCTCAGTGCCAACCTGGCGGTGGATAAGATCATCTGGTTGCCGGATGGCCTGTTCAATGACGAAACCGACGGCCATGTGGATAACTTCTGTTGCTATGTGCGCCCGGGCGAAGTGTTGCTGGCCTGGACCGACGACCCGCAAGACCCGAACTACGCCCGTTGCCACGCAGCCATGGACGTCCTGCAAAGCAGCACTGACGCCCAGGGCCGCTCGTTCACAGTGCACAAAATGCCGATTCCGGGCCCGCTGTATGCCACCGAGGAAGAGTGTGCCGGCGTGGACCCGATGGATGGCACCCAGGAGCGTAATCCGAGCGTGCGGTTGGCCGGTTCCTATGTCAACTTCCTGATCGTCAACGGCGGCATCATCGCCCCGAGCTTTGACGACCCGTTGGACAGCCAGGCCAAGGCCATCCTGCAGAGCCTGTTCCCGCAGCACGAAGTGGTGATGGTGCCGGGCCGCGAACTGTTACTGGGTGGCGGTAATATCCATTGCCTGACCCAACAACAGCCGGCCCCGCACAAAAACTGAGTGCAGTTGTAACAGCGCCTCAACGGCGACCGGGCACTACTCGGTTCCAGCGCTCGCAGCAAGCCCGCGGCCCCGCAAGGCCGTGGGCTTTTTTGTGTCTGAATACCTATAAATCCGGGACATTGGCATAGCTCTTGTATTGGTGTTGTCACAGTAGCCAAGGCTGATGACTGCGCAGTTCTGTCATAAACCTTGAGTAAGTTAGCCGCTCACGCAGTAGGAGAGAGCGCTGAAATGAATGCCAACATCAACCCAATGAATACGCGCACGTTTCACCCCTTGCGGGTCAACGGTGACGCCATCCATGCGCTGGCGCTCTGGTTGAAGGCAAACGGTTCGCGACAGCTCAGGCAGCAGCCGGATTTGCACAGTGTGATGAGTGAACGCTACCCGGCGGGGTTGTTCAGTGACGATGAGATGCAGGTGTTGTGCGAGTTACTGAATAACTGACGTGCCCGCCTTCAACATGTGGACGCGGGCTGTTGTGGCGAGCGGGCCTGTTGTGGCGAGCGGGCTTGCCCCGCGTTGGGCTGCGCAGCAGCCCCAAACCCTCCCCCGGAACTGACTGACACACTGCAGCGTTCTCATTAGGGCTCCTGCGCAGCCCAACGCGGGGCAAGCCCTAATGCCGTTCAGTTAAGAGTACATCGCCTTCTGTAGGAGCGAGCTTGCTCGCGAAAAACTCACAGGCGCCGCGTTGATTCAGGAAACACGCGTTATCGTT
>NZ_JBXAFK010000012.1:0-133007 GCF_058793055.1 Pseudomonas sp. MPR-R2A5 | reverse complement strand
TGAGCCCTGTAGCGTACAGGACCCGGTCCGCTGTAGCCTAACCAACAGCTGTCCAGCTTTTGGGGCGCACTTCAGTGGTTCAGTTATAGATAAGTTGACTGACACACCGCAATCGGGGGCAAGCCCCCTCCCACATTGGAGCATCACCACATTCCGGATCAGTGTTCCAAGGCATACCGGCGGCAATGGTTGAGATAGCCCTGCTCATGACTGCCCACCAACTGCACCACACTGGTCCATAACCAGGACGGCGCATCCAGCTGTCTGGAGCGGTTTTGCTGCAACACCGCCATCCAGTCCTTACGCGTCGCCCGGTCCATCTGCCGGGCATGGGCGATACCGACCACGCGCGCCAGGTAGCCGGCGGCGTGCATGGCATCGAGTTCACTCAGTTCATCCAGTTCCAGCTTCATGTCCTGGGGCAGCAGTTCGCGGATGAAGAAGCCATGATCCAGAAACCGTGTCGCCACCATGCGTTCACCCAAGCCCGGCGACAGTTGGCGTGCGCCCTCCACCACCCGGCGGCCGTTATCCCTGGGCATCTTCGCCCGCGCCGCGCGCGGTGCAGCGGCGCCGACGGCTTCCTTGATGTCGATCAGGCAGTATTCCTCATCGTCCTTGTCGCCCACCCCCAGCAATACGGCATAGCGCAACAGGCCCAGGGAACTGCAGCCCTTGACCCAATAGGCCGAATCCAGCAGTTCGACCTTGGCGTCCTTGGGGCGGCCCTTGAGGGAAGTGACCAACTGATGGATTTCATCCGACGCGCAGACACTTTCCAGCGCATTTTTTTCCGCCCGCGACAGCGACCAGAAATGCTTGCCCAACGGGATGGTCGGTCGCACGTTGTCGATACGCTCGCGGGCCAGGCTTTTCCAGGTGCGCTCCACAGCGCTGCGCATTCCCGCCTTGACCTGGGACGGACGCGGCGGTGCCTCATCGGGCTTGTCCTTGAACGCCTGTTCGTAGCCCACCATCATTTCTTCGAGCATACGCGCGGTGGTCACCCCCGGCAGGTCCGAGCCGCGCGCGGCGGTGGCCAGGGACAGCGCCAGGCGCACCAGGTCGTGGGCCGGGTTGCCGATCACGGCCTGGTCAAGGTCGCGGATATGCATATCGATGCGCCCTTTGGCGTCACCGGTAGGCCCCAGGTTGCCGGCGTGGCAGTCACCACAGATCCAGATCGCCGGGCCTTGAGGCAGGCGCCTGCCCATCTGGCTGTGCAGCCATTCGTAGAATTGCACGGTACTGCCGCGCACATACGCGTGGGCGGAGCGTGCCATCTTCAGGTTTCGCAGTTGGATCAGGTGGGGCATACGGGCGGAGGGACGCGGGATTTTCATTGATTAACTCAGTGCAGGTGTAGCGGTAGAACGCCGGCCCCGAGCAAATGTTTCATTATGTTTCAAAAATAAACTCAGACACGCCCACCCTCCTCCAGCAACCACGCCTTGAACGCCAGCATCGCCGAGGTCTCGGCCCGTGACTGCAAGCGCGTCAACCAATAGCTGCCGGTGCTGATGCCGACGTCGAACGGCTGGCGAATCACATCACTCTCCAGTTGCCGCGAGAACATCAGCGCCGGTGCCAGCGCCACGCCGATGCCTTGCAGCGCCGCTTCCATCATGGCCAGCGACGAGTCGAACACAATACTGCGCGGCACCAGCGTATCGGCGGGCAACCCGGCAGCCTGGAACCACAGGTTCCACTCATCGGCGCGGTAGGAGCGCAGCAACGTGTGCTTCAGCAGGTCGGCTGGCGCGTGCAATTGCTCGGCAAGCGTGGGCACACACAGTACGCTCAGCGGTGCTTCGAGCAACTGGCAAGCGTCGGTGCCGTGCCAGGCCCCGGCGCCGAAGCGGATCGCGTAATCGAGACCTTCGGCGGCCACGTCGACACGGTTGTTGTGGGTGGACAGGCGCAGGTCGATGAACGGGTAGCGGCTCTGGAAGTCCGGCAGGCGTGGCAACAGCCAGCCCACGGCAAAGGTGCCGACCGCTCCCACCGTGAGCACCTCACGGTAGTGCCCGCCTTCGAACTGGCCCAAGGTATGGGCAATGCGGTCGAACGACTCGCGTACCACCGGCAGCAGGGTTTCGCCTTCGCGGGTCAGCATCAGGCCGCGCGGCAGGCGCTTGAACAGGGCGACATTGAGCTGCGCCTCCAGGCTTTTCACCTGATGGCTGACCGCCGCCTGGGTCACGCACAACTCGATGGCCGCGCGGGTAAAGCTCAAATGCCGGGCAGAGGCCTCGAAGGCCCGCAAGGCATTGAGGGGCAAATGGGAACGGAGCATGTTGACCCCAGATTTTCTAATGGCTGGTGCGAGATATCATCGTTTGCTCGTGACCGGCGAACTGCCTACATTGGCCGCGCCCGCGCAGGCTCTTCATTCAATCGATCATTCTCATGGAAGCCTTATCATGCCCCAACATTTATTGTCTGGCGTGCGTAATTTCACGGCCCTCGCGGTCTTTATCGCCGCCGGCAACTGCCTGGCCGCCACCGACCTGCAGGCGGTGGTGGATGCCAACGTCAAACCGCTGATGCAGCAGCAGGCGATTCCGGGCCTGGTGGTGGGTGTGGTGCAGGACGGCAAGGCGCAATACTTTAACTACGGCGTCGCAGCCACCCACACCCGCCAGCCGGTCAGCGAAAATACCTTGTTCGAAGTCGGCTCGGTGAGCAAAACCTTCACCGCCACCCTGGCCGGTTACGCCGTCGCCACGGGCGCACTCACGCTTTCAGACCCGGCCAGCCACTACCTACCGGCACTGGGCGGCGGCCCGTTCGAGCACATCAGCGTGCTCAACCTCGGCACCTACACTGCTGGCGGCTTGCCCCTGCAATTCCCCGCCAAGGCGGATAACAGCCAGGGCATGATCAGCTACTTCCAGCACTGGAAACCCGACTTCGCCCCCGGCACCCAGCGCCTGTATTCCAACCCAAGCCTGGGGCTGTTCGGCTACCTCGCGGCGCAGAGCCTGAAGCAGCCGTTCGATCAGGCGATGGAGAAAACCCTGTTGCCCGCACTCGGGCTCAAGCACACCTTCGTCAAGGTGCCCCAGAGCCAGATGAGCCTATACGCCCAAGGCTATGGCAAAGACGGCAAACCCGTGCGCGTCGGCCCCGGCGCCATGGACAGCGAAGCCTACGGCATCAAGACCAGCGCTGCGGACCTGCTGAAGTACGTTGAAGTGAACATGCACCCGGCGAATCTGGATAAAACCCTGCAGCAGGCGATTACCGTCACTCACACGGGTTACTACAGCGTTGACGGCATGACCCAGGGCCTCGGCTGGGAAATGTACCCCTACCCGATCCAGCTCGATGCGTTGATTGCCGGCAACTCCACCCCCATGGCAATGGAGCCGCACAAGGTCAACTGGCTGACCCCACCACAAGCGCCCCGCGCCGACACCCTGGTGAACAAGACCGGCTCCACCAATGGGTTTGGCGCCTATGTGGCGTATGTGCCGAGCAAGGGCGTGGGCGTGGTGATATTGGCGAACAAGAACTACCCGAACGCCGAACGGGTAAAAGTTGCCCATGCAATTTTGAGTGCGATGGACCAATAGAGCCGGACGCCAAACCAATGTGGGAGGGGCAAGCCCCAATGCCAGTCAGTTAAGGCACTTTGTAGGAGCGAGCTTGCTCGCGAAAAACGCCCAGTCAACGCGTTCATTCTCGATAAACGTGGTGGCCCTGAGTTCTTCGCGAGCAAGAACTAGGCGTCCCCCTCGCTCCTACAGTGAATCACCTGTGGAGTCGCGTTACATCCCCAGCCAGTGCGGCAAGGCCAGCGAGATGAACGGCAAGTACGTGACCATGATCAGGAACACCAGCAGGATCATCAGCCACGGTAACGCCGCGCGGATGGTCTGCCCCAGCGTCAAGCCGGTCACCGCCGAGGTCACGAACAGGTTCAGCCCAACGGGTGGGTGCACCAGGCCGATTTCCATGTTGACCACCATCACGATGCCCAGGTGAATCGGGTCGATGCCCAGCTTCATGGCGATCGGGAAGAAGATCGGCGCCAGGATCAGTACGATGGCCGAAGGCTCCATGAAGCTGCCGGCGATCAGCAGCACCACATTGACCATGATCAAAAAGCCAATCGGCGTAAGGCCCTCGGACAGCACCCACGCCGTGATTTCCTGGGGGATCTGCTCGGTGGTCAGTACGTGGGCAAAGAGCATGGCGTTGGCGATGATAAACATCAGCATGATCGCCAGGCGCCCGGACTCCAGCAGCACCTTGGGGCAGTCGCGCAGCTTCATGTCCTTGTAGACGAACAACGCCACGAACGCCGAATACACCGCCGCTACCGCCGCCGCTTCGGTGGGCGTGAACATGCCGCTGTAGATGCCACCGAGGATGATCACCAGCAACAGCAGGCCCCAGAACGCCCGGCGCGCGCAGCTCAGCCATTCGCGCAAGGTCGCACGTGGCTGGGCCGGCAGCTTCTTGATGCGCGCGACGATGTAGATCGCGACCATCAGCATCAGGCCCAGCAGCAGCCCGGGGATCACCCCGGCCATGAACAGCTTGCCCACTGAGGTTTCCGTGGCCGCCGAGTACACCACCATCACGATCGACGGAGGTATCAGGATGCCCAGGGTGCCGGCGTTGCAGATGATCCCGGCGCCGAATTCCTTCGGGTAACCCGAACGCACCATGCCTGCCACGGCAATCGAACCCACTGCCGCCACCGTCGCCGGGGATGAGCCGGACAGCGCCGCAAACAGCATGCACGCCAGTACCGCCGCAATCGCCAGGCCGCCACGGATATGCCCGACACAGGCGTTGGCAAAATCGATCAGCCGCTGTGCCACGCCGCCGGTGGTCATGAATGCACCGGACAACAGGAAGAATGGAATCGCCAGGAAGGTGTAGGCGTCGGAGGTCTCGAACAGTTTGATCGCCAGGGAGCTGACCGAGTCCGGGCTGAACATCAGGATCGATACCGCCCCCGACAAACCCAGCGCAATGGCAATCGGCACGCCCAGGAACATGAACACGAACAGCAGCAGGAACAGACAGAGCACGGCCATCAGTGACGCTCCTCATGGCTGCCGGCCAACTTACTGGCCTCACCGGCCTCATCGGCCAGCCCCAACCCCACCTGACGGCGGGTAAAGATGCGGTAGAAAATTTCCAGGTAGCGGATAAACACCAGGGCAAAACCGATGGGCACGATGACCACGATGTCACCCACGTCGATGCCGAACTGGTCGAGGTCTTCGGCGCCGATATGCGCCGTCATTACCGCACTGACCCACTTGTAGCTGGCGACCATGAACAGCCCGGCGTAGGCCAGGCAGCAGAGGCACGCGAGCATGCCGAGCACGCGCTGCACCGGGCGCGGGGTCAGCTTGACCAGCGCATCCACGCCGAGATGGCCAGCGGTGCGCACGCCGTAGGAAATACCGAAAAAGATCAGCCAGCCGAACATGGCCTTGGTCAGCGCCACGCTCCAGGTCATGTCCTGGGCCCAGGTCATGGTGGCGTCGCCCAGGGCACTGAAGACGTTGCTGCTGAAGGCCCACTTGTCGGCCAGGGCAAAGAACAGCGTGTAGATGTTGTTGAGCATGACGTAGACGAATGTCACCAGGGTCATGGCGGCTAACAGGAAGGCAATAACGCCTTCCTCCAGGTGCTCCCAGACGCGCCTTAGCGTTTGCATGGCAAAACCTCGCGAAAACAAATGAGATGTCAGGGTGGAAACCGGATCGAAATGTGGGAGGGGCGGTGCGAGGATTCGACTTGTCCCCGATGGCGGTGGGTCAGATATAGATAAGGTAACCGTCACACCGCTATCGGGGGCAAGCCCCCTCCCACAGGGGATCTCGGTACGCCCTGGCATTACTGGTTGGAGGCATCCGCCGCCTTGATCAGATCAGCCCCGATCTCCCCTTCGAACTTCTGCCACACCGGGCGCATGGCTTCGCGCCACAGCTGGCGTTGCGCGGGGGTCAGCTCGATGATTTCGCTGGTCTTGGCGTCGATGATCTTCTGCTTGGCCGACTGGTTCAGCGCTTCGGCCTGTTTGTTCACCTCGACAGTGACCTCGACCATGATCTGCTCCAGGGTGCTGCGAATATCCGGTGGCAGGCCGTTCCAGAACTTGGCGTTGGTGATGACCATGTAATCGATCAAGCCATGGTTGGACTCGGTGAAGTACTTCTGCACTTCGTTGACCTTCTGGCTTTCATAGTTGGACCAGGTGTTCTCGGTACCGTTGACGGTGCCGGTCTGCAGGCCCTGGTACACCTCGGCAAAGCTCATCTTGCGCGGGTTGGCGCGGATCGCCTTGAACTGCTCTTCCAGCACGCTGGAAGCCTGCACGCGGAACTTCAGGCCACGGGCATCCTTGGGTTCATGCAGGGCCTTGTTGGCCGAAAGCTGCTTGAGGCCGTTGTGCCAATAGGCCAGGCCGAGGATGTTCTTTTCCTGCATCGAAGTCAGCAGTTGCTTGCCCTGGGCGGCCTGGAAGCGGTCGACGGCGGCCAGGTCGTTGAACAGGAACGGCAGGTCATAGATCTGCACTTGCTTGGTGTATTGCTCGAACTTGGCCAGGGACGGCGCCAGCATCTGCACGTCGCCCAGCAGCAGCGCTTCCATTTCCTTGCCGTCACCGAACAGCGACGAGTTGGGGTACACCTCGACCTTGACCTTGCCCGGCAAGCGTTCTTCGGCGAGCTTCTTGAACAGCAAAGCGCCCTGGCCCTTGGGGGTGTTTTCAGCGACCACGTGGGCGAACTTGATCACGATCGGGTCGGCCGCCTGGGCCAGGCCCGCGGCAAACAAGGTGGCGGCGCAGAACAGCGCCCGAGAAAGCTTGAGCATGGAAAATCACCTTCTTATTGTTGTGTTGTAGGGCAAGGTGCCTGATATGACGCGTGTAGTGAATTTCGAATTTTTGATACCTGCGTTCGGCCATGCCGAACACCAATCCCAAGAAAAAATGGAGAACCCCTGTGGGAGGGGGCTTGCCCCCGATGGCGGTGTGTCAGCTTGCACACTTGTCTCGGACCTACCGCTATCGGGGCAAGCCCCCTCCCACATTTGATTCGGTTTCGTCAGCTATAACTGTGCAAGCAACCGTTGCGCACGCAACAGCACCGGCGCATCCACCATCTGCCCATCAATCTGGTAAGCCCCTGCCCCATGGGCCCCGGCATCCACCACCCGTTGCGCCCAGGCCAGGTCTTCGGCGCTCGGCGCCATGGCGGCATGGATCACCGCCACCTGCCTGGGGTGGATACACAAGGCCCCGGCAAAGCCCATTTCATAGGCATGCCGGATCGAGCGGCGCAGGCCCTCGGGGTCGTCGATGGCCGGGTGGACACCGTCCAGCGGCGCGACCAGGCCCGCGGCGCGGGAGTGCACGATCAGCGCCAGGCGGGCCTGGTCGAGGGCGAACTGCGCGGCCGGGGTATGGCTGCTCAGGTTGAGGTCCAGCGCCAGGTCCAGGCCACCGAATGACAAGCGCTGCACCTGCGGCGCATGGGCGATCTCGGCCACGGCCAGCAGGCCCTTGGCACTTTCGATAATCGGCCAGATCCCTTTGCCCGTGGCGGCTACCACCGCCACCTGGGCCGCGCTTTCCACCTTCGGCAGCAGCACGCCGGCAACGTTTGCATGGGCCTTGCAAAACGCCACATCGGCAACGTGCTCGGCGTGCTCGGGCGCGTTGATACGTACCCACACCTGGGCCTCTGGATGTGCCTGCAAAAACACCCCAAGGTTATCCCGCGCCTGACGCTTGAGCGGTTCTTCTACCGCGTCTTCAAAATCTACAATCACCGCGTCGGCACCACTGGCCAACGCTTTGGAAAACCGCTCCGGGCGGCTGCCGGGCACAAACAGGGCCGAACGAGCTAAAGACTTGGGCATCATGGCTTCCTTGTTAGATAACACCGCGCGCGCGCAGGCTGTCGATGGCATCGCCCGAATACCCGAGCTGGTCGAGAATGCCCTGGCTGTGCTGCCCCAGTGCGGGTACGGCGTCCATTCGTGGGGTAAAGGCGGCATTGCGTGCCGGTGGCAGCAGCGAGGGCAAAGGCCCCGCCGGGCTGTCGACTTCACGCCAGCGGTCACGCGCCTTGAGCTGCGGGTGGTCCCACACGCCCTGCATATCGTTGACGCGGGCGCTGGCGATCTGCGCGGCCTCCAGGCGCTGGATCAGCGCTTCGGCGTCCAATTGCGCAAAACGGTCGACGATGATCTGACGCAACACCTCACGGTTGGCCGAGCGCTTGAAGTTGGCGCTGAAGCGCTCATCCGTCGCCAGTTCCGGGGTAAGCAAAACCTTGTCGCAGAACGCCGCCCATTCGCGCTCGTTTTGCAAGCCGAGCATCACCGTGCCGCCGTCGCCGGTGGGGAACGGCCCATACGGGTAGATCGTCGAATGCGCCGCGCCGGCACGCGGTGGCGGCGGTGCACCGTCAAAGGCGTAGTACATCGGGTAGCCCATCCACTCCACCAGGCTTTCAAGCATGCTCACGTCGATGCGGCTGCCCTGCCCGGTCTTGCCACGCAATAGCAACGCCGAAAGGATGCCGCTGTAGGCGTACATGCCGGCGGCGATGTCGGCAATGGAGCAACCGGCCTTGGCCATCTGGTCGTCGCCCGGGCCGCCGGTCACCGACAGGAAGCCGCCCTCGCTCTGGATCAGCAGGTCGTAGGCTTTCTTTTTCTCGTAGGGCCCGCCTTCGCCATAGCCGGAAATATCGCAGACGATCAGGCGCGGGAAACGCGCATGCAGCGCCTCGAACGACAACCCCATGCGCGCCGCCGCGCCGGGTGCGAGGTTCTGCACCAGCACATCGGCGTCGGCCAGCAGGCTTTGCAGAATGTCGCCCGCCTCGTCGTGCTTGAGGTCCAGGGTCAGGCTTTCCTTGGAGCGGTTGGTCCACACGAAATGCGAGGCCAGGCCACGTACACGCTCGTCGTAGCCACGGGCGAAATCACCGGCACCGGGGCGTTCGACCTTGATCACGCGGGCGCCGAGGTCGGCCAGTTGACGGGTGCAGAATGGCGCGGCAATCGCGTGTTCCAGGCTGACAACGGTAATGCCGTCCAGCGGTCGTTGATTAGCAGTCATGACGGTTCCTTAAAGCCAATGGGCCATGGATGCGGCGTTGCGCAGGTTCCAGACCTTGTCGATCAATGCGTGGGCCTGGGCCGGTGAGCGCGCGCCGCTGAACTGGGTCAGGCGCTGGAATTTATCCGCCAGCTCAGCGCGGCTCAGGGTGTTGCCGGGGTCGCCCTTGGGCTCGTCGATGGCGCCGTGCAGCGAGCGGCCATCAACGGTGCTGACGATGACCCGGCCCAGCCAGCGCTGCGGGTAGGCGCCGTCGACTTCGGCGTCGAGGGCCATGCTGACGTTGTCGCGAAAGGCCGAAACAGCAGGATCGCTCAGTGCCCACTGGTGGAACTCGGTCAAGCCGGCCTTGCCATGCACAGCGATCAGGCCGAGCACGGTGCCCATGGAGAACTTGGCCTGGTGCACGCTGGTGGGCACCGTCACGCGCCCGAGCACATCGATGGCGCCTTGGTGCACGCGGGTTTCCACATGCGCGATATCGGCGGCGCCCAGGCCTTCACGCTGCATCACCTCCAACAGCGCATCGGCGGCAGGATGGGTATGGCGGCACGAGGCGTGAAACTTGAACGAGGTTTCCAGCAGCGCCCAGCGACGGCCAAGGTCGGCGGACAACTTGCTCGGCTCGGCATCCGTGGACATGCCCGCCGCCAAGCCCTGGTCGCCTTCGAGGATATTGCGCGCACCGGTCAGGCCATCGGCCGTCAGGTAAGCGGCGAGCAAACCGTCGGCGGCCGCCTTGGCCGTGTGCAGTTGCTTGGAGTCGGCGGCATCGCGCAGGAACTCCCACAGCCCGGCGGCCTGGGTGCCGGCGCTGCCGAGCAGATTGATGAACTGTTCCTCGTTGAAATCCAGCAACTTGCCTACCGCCACCGCCGCCGCCAGGGTGCCCACCGTGGCCGTGGTGTGGAAGATGCGGTAGTGGGAGCGGCCCATGAATTCGCCGATGCGGATCCCGGCTTCATAACCCGCCACCGAGGCCAGCAGCAGGTCGCGGCCGGATTTGCCCAGGTCTTGCGCGGCCGCCAAGGCCGCCGGAAACACCACGGTGGCCGGGTGCAGCACCGAGCTGTTGTGCAGGTCATCCTGCTCCACCAGATGGGACGAGGCGCCGTTGACCAGCGCGGCGAAATACGCGCTGCTGCTGCCGCCAGTGACGATCACCTGCGCCGGGCCGCTGCTCGGCCCCATCTTCTGCGCATAGCGTTCAAACAACGGGATCGGGTGCGCGCCCTGGCTGGCCAACGCGGAGGCCAGCCAATCCAGGTACAGGTCTTCGGTGCGCGCCAGCACGGGCTCGGGCAATTGCGCGTAGGCCAGGTCGGCCAGGAACCGACACAGGGCTTGGGTATGGCTCATGCTCAGGCCCTCAGAAGCTGCGTGGCAGTTCGAGCAAATGCTCGGCCACGTAGGACAGAATCAGGTTGGTGGAGATCGGTGCCACCTGGTACAGGCGGGTCTCGCGGAATTTGCGCTCCACGTCGTATTCGCAGGCAAAGCCGAAGCCACCGTGGGTTTGCAGGCAGGCATTGGCCGCTTCCCAGGACGCCTTGGCCGCCAGGTACTTGGCCATGTTCGCGCTGGCCCCGGCATTGGCGCCGCGGTCGTATTCGTCGCAGGCACGCCAGCGCATCAGGTCCGCCGCTTCGATTTCAATGTGCGCTTCGGCAATCGGGAACTGCACGCCCTGGTTTTGCCCGATGGGCCGGCCAAACACCACGCGGTCGCGAGCGTAGGCACTGGCTTTTTCGATGAACCAGCGGCCGTCACCGATGCACTCGGCGGCGATCAGCGTGCGTTCGGCATTCAGGCCATCGAGGATGTATTTGAAACCCTTGCCTTCCTCGCCAATCAGGCTGTCCAGGGGCAGCTCCAGGTTGTCGAAGAACAGCTCGTTGGTTTCGTGGTTGACCATGTTGGCGATGGGTTGCACGGTCAGGCCATTGCCGATGGCTTCGCGCAGGTCAACCAGGAAGATCGACATGCCCTCGGACTTTTTCTTCACCTCGGCCAGCGGCGTGGTGCGCGCCAGCAGGATCATCAAGTCGGAATGCTGCACCCGTGAGATCCACACCTTCTGGCCGTTGATCACATACTTGTCGCCGCGCTTGATCGCAGTGGTCTTGATCTTGGTGGTATCGGTACCGGTGGTGGGCTCGGTGACACCCATCGATTGCAGGCGTAATTCGCCGCTGGCCAGCTTGGGCAGGTAGAAGCTTTTCTGCGCCGCGCTGCCGTGACGCAACAGGGTGAACATGTTGTACATCTGGCCATGCACGGTGCCGGAGTTGCCGCCACAGCGGTTGACCTCTTCAAGGATCACCGAGGCCTCGGCCAGGCCCAGGCCCGAGCCGCCATACTCTTCCGGGATCATCGCCGACAGCCAGCCGGCATCGGTCAGGGCTTTGACGAAGGCTTCGGGGAAGCCTTTTTCCTCGTCGATCCGGCGCCAATAAGCGGCATCGAATTCGGCGCACAGGGCACGCACCCCTTCGCGGATGGCATTGAGTGCTTCGTTGTCGTTCGGGTTCATCTAACGGCTCTCCGCCTGTTGTTCTTGGATTATTCGAAATGCACTTCGGCCTGCTGGGCCAGGCCGTCCGCGTTACCGGCCCACAGCGCGGCAACGCCTGGCTGCGTGACGTGCCCGCCCACCTCGAACGGCTGAGGCGCGATCAGTGGGCGCACCCCGCGATAGCTGAAACGACGCAAGGTGGCTTCAGGGTGGGCGCGGCAAAACGCGCGCAGGCTTAAGGTCGCGATCAGCGGGCCATGTACCACCAGCCCGGCGTAGCCTTCGGTGCCGGTGACATAGGGGTAGTCGTAGTGGATGCGGTGGCCGTTGAAGGTCACGGCGCTGTAGCGAAACAGCAGGGTCGGCGTGGGGGCGATCGTTTCGCGCCATTCGCCTTGGGCCAGGGCCTCGCCGCTGCCCTGCTTGGGTGGCGTGGGCTCGCGGTAGACGATGTCCTGTTCTTCGCGGATCGCCAGGCGGCCGTCCTGGGAATAGTCGTGACGCACCGTGACAAACAACAGTGAACCGCTGCGGCCGGTTTTTTCCTCGACCTGGGTGATGGTTGACACCCGGGTAGCCGCCTCGCCGGCACGCAGTGGGTGCAGGAATTCGATCCGCCCACCGGCCCACATGCGATTGCGCTTATCCGCCGGCGGCAGGAAGCCGCCACGGGCCGGGTGGCCGTCGGTGCCCAGGGCCGACTCGGGCAGCGGGTCCTGGAAGAAACACCACTGCCACAGCGGCGGCAGATCCTGGCCCTGCTCGGGGACGGCTTGGCCAAGGGTGGCGGCAATGCGTTTGAGCAGGTTATAGCTCAGGTGGTCGTGGGCGGTTTCGCTTCGGCCGATCCAATCAGTGGCGCTCATCAGGTACAGGTCCTCGGGCAGTGAGTGTCTGCCCCGGATCATGCAAGCGCCTGGCCGTTCTGAGAATTTGCATTTCAATAAACCAGCGTTCGGCTATGCTGAACGCCAATCGTCCGATCTGTCCCCTCTTGTGGTGAGGCAGCAAGCCCCCGCCACAGGTGGTCGTACACCTGGAGTTTTGCATGCACTTCGATCTCGCCGACCTGCGCCTGTTCATCCATATCGCCGAATCCCCCAGCCTGACCCAGGGCGCCAAGCGCGCATTCCTCTCGCCTGCCGCCGCGAGTGCGCGGATCAAGGCCCTGGAAGGCCAACTCGATACCCGCCTGCTGTACCGTGACAGCCGTGGCGTGGAAATCACCCCGGCGGGCGAACGCCTGCTGCACCACGCCCGGCTGATCATGCGCCAGGTGGACTACCTGAAAAGTGAGTTCACCCAATATGGCGTGGATTCCGCCGGGCATATCCGCATCTTTGCCAACACCACGGCGGTGACCGAATTCCTGCCCGAGGTGCTGGCCGGTTTCCTGTCACAGCGCCCCGGCGTCACCGTCGATCTACAGGAACGCTTGTCGCGGGATATCGTGCGTGGCGTGCTCGATGGCACCAGTGACATGGGAATCATCGCCGGCCCGATAGAAGCGGCAGGCTTGCAGGTGCTGCATTTCAGCACCGATGAGCTGGTCTTGATGGTGCCGGTGGGCCACCCCTTGGCCGGGCAACCCTCGGTCACCCTGGAACAGACCCTGGCCTACCAGCATATCGGCCTGCACGAAGGCAGCACCTTGCTCAGCTTCCTGCGCGAGCACGTGGAGCGGATCGGCAAGCACTTGTCGCTGCGCATCCAGGTCTCGAGCTTCGAGGCGATCTGCCGGATGGTCGAGGCCGGCGTGGGCATTGGCATCATCCCGGAGTCCGCCGCCGTCCGGCACAGCCGTACCATGCAACTGGTGGCGGTGAAGCTGGATGAACCCTGGGCGATTCGTGAGCGCAGCATTCTGGTGCGGGAGCTGGAAGCGCTGCCCGGCACGATCCGCGCCCTGATCGCAACCCTGATGCCGAAGAGCGCCTAAGCTGAACAGTCACCCAGCCAGAGGAGACACCTTATGCAACTTGAAGGATCCTGCCACTGCGGCGCCGTCACGTTCAGCCTGAGCAGTGCCCACCCTTACCCGTACCAGCGCTGCTACTGCTCGATCTGCCGCAAGACCCAAGGGGGTGGTGGCTACGCCATCAACCTCGCGGGCGATGCCAGCAGCCTGAAAGTGCGCGGGCGCAAACTGATCTCGATCTACCATGCCCGGCTCAAGCCAGAAGGTGCCAGCCGGGCCCATGCCAGCACCGCCGAACGGCATTTCTGCTCGCAGTGCGGCAGTGCGCTATGGCTGTTCAGCCCGGAGTGGCCGGAGCTGATCCACCCGTTTGCCTCGGCCATCGACACGCCGTTGCCGGTGCCGCCGGAGCATACGCACCTGATGCTGGGCTCGAAGGCGCCGTGGGTTGAAGTCAGCGTGCGCAAGGGCGACCTGCAATTTGATGAATACCCCGAGGAATCGATTGCACAGTGGCATGAGCGACTGGGGTTGACTCGTTAACAATCTTTGACAGTTTCCCGACAAAGCTTGCAAAGATTGTTGGACGGCCCTCCCCTAGCATTCGAGCATCCAAACAACCATCCGGGTGCTCTTCATGTTTCGCACATTGCGCGGTATTCCGTTGCTGGGTTGCCTGTTGGGCAGTATCGGTTGCCATGGCCAACCCTCTGCCCCGCCGCCGATTGCCAAGGGTGACTACAGTGCGATCATCCGTTATCTGCAAGCGCGCATTCCACGGGAAATGGCCCGGGAAAATGTGCCGGGGCTGTCCATCGCGCTGGTCAATGGCCAGGAACTGATCTGGGCCCATGGCTTCGGCCTGGCGGACAAAGCCCGTGGCGTGCCGGTAACCCCCAACACGGCATTTCGCGCAGGGGCCATTTCCAAATTGCTCACCGCCACCGCGGCCCTGCAATTGGTAGAACAGCAACGGCTGGAGCTTGATGCACCGATCCAGCACACCCTGCGCGAGTTCTATGTGCGCTCGCGCTTTCATAGCGACCAGGCCGCCGCCGACCGCGATATCACCCTGCGCCGCCTGCTCAGTCATCAATCGGGCTTACCCAGCGAGCACCTGCGAGACCTGCGCAGTTCCTTCGCCATGAGCCAGATGCCAATGCGTGTCTCGGGGGTGTGGCTGAGCAGCCCGCCAGGATCCCAGGTGGCCTATTCCAATCTCGGTTATGCGCTGGTCGGCGCTGCGATTGAGCGCAGCACCGGCAAGGACTTCGAAACCCAGCTGCAAACCAGCCTGCTCAAGCCGTTGCGAATGAGCCAGTCGAGTTTTGTCGGCACCGGCACCCAACTGGGCTACCGCGCCCTGGGTTATCAGGACGGCAGCGCCAGCACTGACGCCCAGGTGCGTGACCTCGCCGCCGCCGGTTTATGGACCAGCCCCAAGGACCTGAGCCACTACGTGCAGATGCTGTTTGCCCAGGGTATCTACCGGGACCATCGCGTAGTGGGCAGTGCCTCCATCGAACAGATGTTCACCCAGCAAAACACCGGGAACGCCCTGGACTTCGACTGCCAGATCGGCCTCGGGTGGTTTCTCGCCCCCTGTGGCGACGAGCCGGTCGCCCCCGGTGTACGCACCTACCAGCACAGTGGCGGTGGCGACGATTTTGCCGCGCAATTGACCCTGCTGCCGGACCCGCAACTGGCGGTCATCATCATGGCCAACGACAGCAACGCCGAAGACATGGTGGTCGCGCTGTCCAACGACGCCCTGCGCCTGATGCTCCAGGCGCAGACAGGCCGCCCTGTGTGCGCCGATAACTGCGCGGCCCCCACCCATGGGCTCAAGTTGCGCCAGGTGCCGGCAGCCGTCGACCGCAAGCGCCTGGCTGGGTTTTACGCCACGGCCTGGGGCGTGTTCCGCATCCGGGACGAGCACTCGCGCCTGTCCGGTGAGCTGTCGGGGTATACCTTTGACTTGCTGCGCGATGAGGACGGCTGGCTGCGCGCGCAGAAAAAGTTCCTCGGTTTCTGGCTCGAGGATCTCGGCGAACTGGGGCGTGTGCAACTCGACGTCGTCACCGTACAGGGCCGGCAAATGCTGACTGCGCGCAGCCACGGCCAGCGCATTGCCCTGGGTGAGCGCATCGACCCGCCAACCCTGCCCCTGGCCTGGGCCGACACCATCGGCACCTACCAGGTACTCAACACCCATGAGCCTGACGCGCCGCTGAGCGGCGTCAGCGTGCGCCTGGAGGACGGCTTCTTGGTAATCCGCGGGCAACTGCACGACGAGCCGCTGACCGATTACATCCTGCTGCCCGTGGACAACGCCCATGCCGTATTGGCCGGCAACGGCTATGGCCTGGGCGACACCGTCAGCCGCCAGGTCAACGGCCTCAGCGCTTCGGGCTACGCCTTCAAACGCACACAATCGCCGCACAAACCGCTGATTTTTTAACCCTGGAGGAACACTGTACTGTGGCGAGCGGGCTTGCCCCGCGTTGGGGCGCGAAGCGGCCCCATTACAAGCGATGTGTTTTTAACTGACACACCGCGGTGCCTGGTTTTGGGGCTGCTTCGCAGCCCAACGCGGGGCAAGCCCGCTCGCCACAACAAGCCCGTTCGCCACAACAAGCCCGCTCGCCACAGGATGACCCGCAGGAGGCTTATTCGGCGTACGCCCACGTCATCCGAAACGACGCCCCGCCCCACTCCGAATCCAGCACTTGCACCTGGCCGCCGTGCCACTGCGATACCCGCTGCACAAGCGCCAGGCCCAGGCCGAAGCCGCCGGTGCGGCGGTCACGGCTGGCGTCGAGGCGCATGAACGGCTGGAAGATTTTTGCCCGGCCCTCCTCGGGCACGCCAGGGCCGTCGTCGCAGACCCGCACTTCGTAGCCACTGCCGAACTTGACCAGTGACACTTCCACGCGGCGGTCGGCGTAACGGATGGCGTTGCGCAGCAGGTTGATCACCGCGCGCGCCATAAAACGTGGCTCGATCTGGATAATGTCGACTTCACAGGTGCGCAGTGACAGGTGCACACCTTCCGCCTCGGCCTCCAGGGCGACGCTGCCAATCACGCTGTCGAGCCAGCTGTGGGCTTCGATATTTTCCCGGGTGACCTGGGTGGCGCCGCGCTCGAGGCTGGCGTAGGTCAGCAGCTCGGAGACCATTTCTTCCAGTTCGCCCAAGTCGGCGTACATGTCCGTGATCAGCGCGCGGCTCTGGCGCGGGTCGGCCTGTTGCCGGAGTTGGTCGAGCTCGAACGACAGGCGCGCAATCGGCGTGCGCAACTCATGGGAGACTGCGTTGGTCAGTTCGCGCTGGTTGGCGATCAGGCTTTCGATGCGTTCGGCCATCTGGTTGAAGTGCCCGGCCAGCTCGCGCACGGTGGAGCGGCGCGGCAGCAGGATGCGCGAACCGAGGTCGTTGTCACCGAAGCGCTGCGCGGCCAGGCGGATATGTTCCAGGTCGCGCCAATGGGGTCGAACCCAGAAGTACAGCACGATGGCCAGGCACACTCCGAGGAAACCATAGGCCCACAGGTACAGCCACTTGGGCTCTTCCGGCAACTTGATTTCCAGCAATTGCGAGCTACCGTCGATGGTCGCGAGAAACTCCATGAAGTCGCCGCGCACCACCAGCTGCCCCTTGTCCAAAAGCGCCTGTTCACGCTCGGTCAGGGCCTGGGTATCCTTCTGCACCAGCTTCAGGCGCAGCCCGTAATGGGGCTGCAACTCGGCCAGCCGGGCCTGGCGCGCGTCCCCTTGCAGAGGACGCAATTGCTCTACCAGTCCATACGCCGGACCCCGCACGGCTTCGCGGTTATAGGTTTCGTTGGCTTCGGGCATCAGCTCATCGAAGGTGTAGTTGACCAGCCAGATAGCCCCCGCCAGGCCCAGGGCCAGAATCACATACAGGCGCAGAAACAGGCGCAGCATCTAGACCTCCCACGCAAATGGATTGAACAGATAACCCTTGCCCCAGATGGTCTTGATGCACACCGGCTCACGCGGGTTGTCATTGAGTTTGCCGCGCAGTTTGCTGATGTACACGTCGACGCTGCGGTTCAGGCCATCGAAGGCAATGCCGCGCATGCGGTTGAGGATGTCATCGCGGGACAGGATCTTGCCGGCGTTGCTGGCCAGCAACCACAGCAATTCGAATTCCATGGTGGTGAGGTCGATCTGCTCCTCCCCCAGGCTGACTACCCGGCAACTGCGGTCAATCGACAGTCGGCCGAACTCCACGGCGCCGCGCACCGTTGGCTCCGGTGACTGGCGACGTTGCAGGGCACGCAGGCGTGCGAGCAGCACCGGCGGCTTGATCGGCTTGATCACGTAATCGTCGGCGCCGGATTCCAGGCCCAGGATATGGTCCAGGTCATCTTCCTTGGCGGTGAGGATCACGATGGGCGTGTCGGACACCGTGCGAATCTCGCGACACACATGCAGGCCGCTCTGGCCGGGCAGCATCAGGTCGAGCACGACAATCTTGGGCTTGAAGTCGAGAAACACCGCCAAGGCCAAATCGCCCCGGTGCACCACCCGCACCTCAAAGCCATGCTGCGCCAGAAAATGCGCGATCAGCCCTGCCAGCTTCTCATCGTCCTCAACGAGCAGGACCTTGCCCAGACCCAGGTTTTCCATACGTTCTCAATATGCGACGCCGATTGAAGTGCGGGCATTATAGGTGGCAAGCTGCCCGACAGCAGCGCTTGGCCCGTAGCGGGTGACCAAGCTTCATGCTTTTAAGAGTTTTTAACAAATAGCCTGCAATCTTTAACGCCATTCACAGGGAGTTGTATGCGCAAGGATTACCTGGCGTTCTTCGTTTCGCTGTTCCTGTCACGGCTGGCGGACCAGATTCTGCTGTTTATCGTGCCGCTCATCGTGTTCCAGACCACCAACAGCGTGAGCTGGGCGGGCCTGGCATTTTTTCTCGAGTCGCTACCGCGCTACCTGGCGTTCCCGGTGTGCGGGGCATTGTGCGACAAGTTCTCGCCAGTCCGCATCCTGCATATCAGCCAGGTCTACCGAGCACTGGCCTGTGTGGTCGCGGTGGCGCTGTACGGGGTGTTCGACGGCATTTACTGGATTGTGCTGCTGTCGGCGCTGTGCGGGGTGTTGACCACCCAGGGCATCATGGCGCGGGAAGTGCTGATGCCGCACATCTTCAGGCAGTACAGCTATACCAAGACGTTGTCCTATTCGCAGATTGCCGACCAGAGCGGCCTGGTGCTGGGCCCCTTGGTCGCGGCGCTGATGCTGCAAGTGTGGGCCTGGCATTGGGTGGTACTGGGGGTTGCCGGGCTGTTTGTCCTGGCAGACCTGGCGATGCTGATCTGGCAACGCCATAGCCGGGTGCACCTGGAAACCTTCGAGCAACACCAGGATATCTGGCTGCAACCGCTGCGCATTGCCTTCCGGCATATCCGCAACCTGACGCAATTGAAGCGGATCATCACCCTGGCGGTCGGCGTCAACCTGATCATCGGTGTGACGCTGGCGACTTCGGCGGCAATGGTCACGGGGCACTTTGCCGCCGACAAGGATGCCTATGCGTTGCTGCAAGCCGCGGGGGCCGTGGTGACCATCGCGATTCTGTTTTACCTGGCGCGCTGCAGCCTGCCGTTGAAGGTACTGGGTGGGTTGTCGTATTCGATGATTGCACTCGGGGCGCTGATCACCGCGCTCAGCCCCGGGCTCATGACCTACGCCGTGGGCTTCTTGCTGATCACCGGTTTCGACAAAATGTTCAACGTGTACCTGCGCAGCACCCGCCAACGCGTGATACCAGTGCAGGACTTTGGCAAGACGGTGGGCGTGCTCACCCTGCTCAACAACCTGGCCCAACCGCTGGCGGGCTTGCTGATCGCGTTGCTGGCGGCGCCCTGGGGCACGCAAACGGTGATCCTGCTGTTGACCGGGATCACCGCGCTGATCGGCATCGCCGTGGCCTCAGGCTGGCACGCCACTGTGAAAGCGGAACTCGACGTCGGGTGACTCGATCAGTGCCTGCTCGGCCGCCCGCACCCGCTCGATCACCTGGGCGATGTCCTTGGCGTCGCCATACTGGTAGGCCAGCTTCAGGTAACCCTGGTAGTGCCGCGCTTCGCTCTTGAGCAAGCCGAAGTAAAACTTGCCGAGTTCCTCGTCCAGATGCGGTACCAGGGCTTCGAAACGCTCGCAACTGCGCGCCTCGATAAACGCGCCGACCACCAGGGTATCCACCAGCTTGACCGGTTCATGGCTACGCACAACCTTGCGCAACCCGGAGGCGTAACGCCCAGCATGCAACTGGCGCAACTCGACCTTGCGCTTCTTCATCAGGCGCATCACTTGCTCGTGGTGCACCAGCTCTTCCCGGGCCAGGCGCGACATCATGTTGATCAGGTCCACATGGCCGTGGTACTTGGCGATCAGGCTCAGGGCAGTGCTGGCGGCCTTGAATTCGCAGTTCTTGTGGTCGATCAGCAGGGTGTCCTGATCGGCCAGCGCGGCCTGCACCCAGGCGTCGGGGGTGGGGCAACCGAGGAATTCGTGGATTTCGGGCAGGTTCATCGGGCTCACGGGCAAAGGGTCACAAAAGGGCGCCGATTATACCGACCACGCCGCAGACCACCAGCCACTGGCCTTGATGTGCATCAACATGACGGCTGGCGAGCAGCAACTATAGTTGTCTAACGCCCCTTTTCTGGAGATCCCGACCATGCAAGCTATCCGCAGCATCCTGGTGGTCATCGAGCCCGAGCATTCGGAAAGCCTGGCCCTCAAGCGCGCCAAGCTGATCGCCGGGGTCACCGACGCGCACCTGCACTTGCTGGTCTGCGACAGGAAACACGAGCATTCGGCGCTCTTGAGCCTGCTCAAGACCGGTTTGCAGGGTGACGGCTATAGCGTCACCACCGAGCAAGCCTGGAATGACAGCCTGCACAAAACCATCATCGACGTGCAGCAGGCCGAAGGCTGTGGGCTGGTGATCAAGCAGCACTATCCCGACAGCCCGTTGAAAAAGGCCCTGCTGACGCCCGCGGACTGGAAGCTGCTGCGCTATTGCCCGACGCCGGTCCTACTGGTCAAGACCTCGACGCCGTGGGCCGACGGCGTAATCCTCGCGGCCATCGACGTGGGCAACAGCGATGTCGAACACCGCGCACTGCACCACTCGATCATTGACCACGGTTTTGATATCGCCAGCCTGGCCAAGGCCCAACTGCATGTGATCAGCGCCCATCCGTCGCCCATGCTGTCGGCGGCGGATCCGACCTTCCAGCTCAAGGAAACCATCGAGGCGCGCTATCGCGAGCAATGCCAGGCGTTCCAGGCCGAATTCGACGTGGATGACGCGCACCTTCATATCAAGGAAGGCCCGGCAGATGTGCTGATCCCGCATACGGCGCACGCGCTCCAGGCCGCGGTGACGATCATCGGCACTGTCGCACGCACCGGGATTTCCGGAGCGCTGATCGGCAACACCGCCGAAGTGGTGCTGGATGCGCTGGAGAGTGACGTGCTGGTGCTCAAGCCGCAGGCGTTGATGGATCAGCTGGAAGAACTCGCAACCACGGCCTGACGCTGATCCTCGAAGGCAACCGAGATCCAATGTGGGAGGGGGCAAGCCCTAATGCCGTTCAGTTAAGGCTTTTTTGTAGGAGCGAGCTTGCTCGCGAAGAACTTACAGGCGCCGCGTTCATTCAGGAAACACGCGTTATCGTTGACGTTTTTCGCGAGCAAGCTCGCTCCTACAGAAGGCGATGTACGCTTAACTGAATGGCATTAGGGCAAGCCCCCTCCCACATTTGGATTTGTGTTGTCAGTCGGCGAACGCATCCCTCAGGAACGCCGGCGCGATATAGCGCTGGTAGTGCGCCTCGGACAGGATGAAGAACTCACGGTCGATGGCATCGCGCAGCTCTGGGAGCGCCCAGTCGCGAAACTCCGGCAGCACCACCATGCCATAAGCCTCCAGGTTGTTGATCACCCGCGCCCCACGGGCAATCAACTGGTACGCCCAGCAGTACTCGGACTGGTGCGGCACAAAGCGAATCTTGCGTTGCTCCAGTTGCCCACGCAGGGTCTTGGGGTCGAAAACCTCCAGCTTGCCGGCCATCACCTGTACCAGCAGCTGCTCAAGCCTTAGCCATACCGCGCGTTTTTGCTCTTCGTTATACCCATTCCATTGGATCACTTCGTGGTGGAAGCGCTTGCAGCCGCGGCACACGAGATCGCCGTAAACCGTTGAGCACAGGCCTACGCAGGGGGTCTTGATGGTTTGATTGGACATGGGTGGCAACACACAAATCAGCGAAACAGTGCGCCATGTTAGCCCTTTGTCTAAGGTTGATCACCCAGCAAACTTAGTCAGGCAACTTACCTTTAGAAATTTTTTGCCGTAGAATCATCCGGCCTTGTAAGGCGCCAAACAATCCGCTGGAAGCTGTTTTCAAAGCGTCACGAGCACAGTCGTTCCTTCAGAACGGTGTTGGCGATGGTGATTACCCGGTAGGTAGTCCCAGCGCCAACCCTCATCAGCTCCGTTCTGCAGGCGTAAAACTTTGAAAGCAGCTTCTGTGAGGAATGCCGGCAGCGCTGGCTTTGCGGCCCAAAAAGCCCCCGAGCGCATGCGTGCCGTTCATTTCTGGATGAGCGTCCCGTGGGACCACTGATGAGGGTAATAACTGTGCTTGAAGCCTACCGCAAACATATCGAAGAGCGTGCAGCACTGGGTATCGTTCCCCAGCCGCTTAACGCCGAACAAACCGCAGGCCTGGTCGAGCTGCTGAAGAATCCTCCGGCTGGCGAAGAAGAACTCCTCGTTGACCTGATCACCAACCGCATTCCACCAGGCGTTGACGAAGCTGCCTACGTCAAGGCCGGTTTCCTGTCTGCCCTGGCCAAGGGCGAAGCCACTTCTCCCCTGATCGACAAGAAACGCGCTGTTGAACTGCTCGGCACCATGCAAGGCGGCTACAACATCGTGACGTTGGTCGAGCTGCTGGACGACGCCGAGCTGGCACCTGTCGCCGCCGCCCAACTCAAGCACACCCTGCTGATGTTCGATGCGTTCCACGACGTGGCCGAGAAAGCCCGCAACGGCAACGAACACGCCAAAGCCGTGATCCAGTCCTGGGCCGACGGCGAGTGGTTCAAGAACCGCCCGACCCTGGCCGACAAGATCAGCCTGCGCGTATTCAAGGTCACCGGCGAAACCAACACCGACGACCTGTCCCCTGCCCCGGACGCCTGGTCCCGCCCTGATATCCCGCTGCACGCCCTGGCCATGCTGAAAATGGCGCGCGAAGGCATTGTGCCGGACGAACAAGGCAAGACCGGCCCGATGAAGCAGATCGAAGAAATGCGCGGCCAAGGCTTCCCGATCGCCTACGTCGGTGACGTGGTCGGTACCGGTTCTTCGCGTAAATCCGCGACCAACTCGGTACTGTGGTTCTTCGGCGACGACGTTCCTTACGTGCCGAACAAGCGCGCCGGCGGCTTCTGCTTCGGCAGCAAGATCGCTCCAATCTTCTACAACACCATGGAAGATGCCGGCGCACTGCCGATCGAATTCGACGTCACCAACATGAACATGGGCGACGTGATCGACCTGTACCCGCATGCTGGCAAAGTCTGCAAACACGGCACCGACGAAGTCCTGACCACCTTCGAAATGAAGACCCCGGTCCTGTTGGACGAAGTTCGCGCCGGCGGCCGTATCCCGCTGATCATCGGCCGTGGCCTGACCGACAAGGCTCGCGCCGAGCTGGGTCTGGGCCCTACCGACCTGTTCAAGCTGCCTGAAGCACCGGTCGACACTGGCAAGGGTTTCACCCTGGCCCAGAAAATGGTCGGCAAGGCGTGCGGCCTGCCGGAAGGCAAAGGCGTTCGCCCAGGGACTTACTGCGAACCGAAGATGACCACCGTGGGTTCCCAGGACACCACCGGTCCGATGACCCGTGACGAACTGAAAGACCTGGCGTGCCTGGGCTTCTCGACCGACCTGGTGATGCAGTCCTTCTGCCACACCGCGGCTTATCCAAAGCCGATCGACGTGACCACCCACCACACCCTGCCTGACTTCATCATGACCCGTGGCGGTGTATCGCTGCGTCCAGGCGACGGCATCATCCACAGCTGGCTGAACCGCATGCTGCTGCCGGATACCGTCGGCACCGGTGGTGACTCCCACACCCGTTTCCCGATGGGCATCTCGTTCCCGGCCGGTTCCGGTCTGGTCGCGTTCGCCGCAGCCACTGGCGTTATGCCACTGGACATGCCGGAATCGATCCTGGTGCGCTTCAAAGGCAAAATGAAACCTGGCATCACCCTGCGTGACCTGGTTCATGCCATTCCTTACTACGCGATCCAGGCTGGCCTGCTGACCGTAGAGAAGAAAGGCAAGAAAAACGCCTTCTCCGGCCGCATCCTGGAAATCGAAGGCCTGAACGACCTGACGCTGGAGCAGGCTTTCGAGCTGTCCGACGCCTCGGCCGAACGTTCGGCTGCCGGTTGCACCATCAAGCTGTCGAAAGAATCCGTCACCGAGTACCTGAACTCCAACATCACCCTGCTGCGCTGGATGATCGGTGAAGGCTACGGCGACGCACGCACCCTGGAACGTCGCGCCCAAGCGATGGAAGCCTGGGTTGCCAACCCGGAACTGATGGAAGCCGATGCCGACGCGGAATACGCCGAAGTCATCGAGATCGACCTGGCCGAAATCAACGAGCCGATCCTCTGCGCACCGAACGACCCGGACGACGCCCGTCTGTTGTCCAGCGTTGCCGGCGAGAAGATCGACGAAGTGTTCATCGGTTCGTGCATGACCAACATCGGTCACTTCCGTGCTGCCGGTAAGCTGCTGGAGCAGGTCAAGGGTCAGCTGCCAACTCGTCTGTGGCTGTCGCCGCCGACCAAGATGGACGCTCACCAGCTGACCGAAGAAGGCTACTACGGCATCTACGGCAAGGCTGGCGCGCGCATGGAAATGCCGGGCTGCTCGCTGTGCATGGGTAACCAGGCACGTGTAGAGCCGAACTCGACCGTCGTATCGACCTCCACCCGCAACTTCCCGAACCGTCTGGGTGATGGCGCGAACGTCTACCTGGCGTCGGCTGAGCTGGCGGCAGTGGCCTCCACCCTCGGTCGCCTGCCGACCGTCGAAGAGTACATGGGCTACGCAGCGAAACTGGACACCATGGCCAGTGACGTCTACCGCTACCTGAACTTCGACCAGATCGCCGAGTTCCGCAAAATCGCAGCAAGCGCCAACATCCCGGTGATTCAAGCCTAAGGTGTGTTGATGTAAAGGACGCCGCGTATCGCAAGGTACGCGGCGTTTTTTTGTGCCTGGAATACTGTGGGAGGGGGCTCGCCCCCTCCCACACTACGCGCAAGCCCTCCCACACCATGCCTGCGTCACGCGTTGCTCGCCTCACGCGCCAACTGCACCGCGTCGTCGACACTCAAGCCGCTGAGCAGTACATGCGGCGCCAACGCTTCAGGCAGTACCTGCAACACCTCGCGGGCATCATGCCGCACACGGGCCAGCACCAGGCGCTTGCCCTCCCCCCGCACCTGGGCAAAAAACACCGCCAGCGCTTCGATACTGGTGCCATCGAGGTCGGGCGACTCTTCCAGGCTCAGTACCACCGCCTGAACGGGTGCCTGGCGCATCAGGCGCAAGGCCGCCCCCAGGATGCGCTCGGCGTTCGCGAAAAACAGCGCTTCACTGGGCCGCACGATCAGCACGCCTGGCACTTCCACAGCATCGGCATGGTGCTGGCGATCGACAAAATCATGACTGTCACCCAGGCGCCCGAGCACCTGGATGTCCGCTGAGGACATCTGGCGCAACATCAACATCACGCTGATCGCCACGGCGAGCAACAAGCCATCCAGCACACCCAACACCAGCACTGCCGTCACCGCGCAGACCACCAGCAAGCGATCGCGTCGCCACAGGAAATAGCGCCCCAGGGGCTGCAGACTCAAACCACGCCCCAAGGCATAGATGACTACCGCCGCGAGCACCGGCTCCGGCGTCAGCGCCACATACGGCAGCACCGTCAGCACGATCACCAATATCACCAGCGCCGCAACGATCCCCGCGAACCGTGAATAGGCGCCGGCCGCCTCATTGGCCGATGTCGCCGAATACCCGGCCCCCGCCGGCATGCCGTGGAACAACCCCGACACCAGGTTGGCCGCCCCCAGCGCCAGCAAATCACGGTTGGATGACACTCGGTCGCCATGCTTGAGGGCGAATGAACTGATGGAGCCGTAGGACTCTGCGTACAAAATCATCACCAAGGCAAATGCCAGTTCGCCCAGGCGCAACCAGTCGGCAAACGGCAGTACCGGCAAATGCCCGAGTTCCAGGCGCAGGTCGATCATGCCGATCAGCGCCACGCCCTGGGCCTGCAGGCCCAGTAACTGCCCGGCCACGATGCCCAGCACCACGACCACCAGGCCACCGGGCACCCGTGGCAAGCGTGCGCACAGCCGCAACACCAGCAACGCCGCCGCCGCCACCAGCGCGGCGGGCCAGTTCCAGCGTGGCAACTGTTCGAGCAGTTGCGGCAGGAAGCGGATCAGGTTGTTATCGGTGAGATGGACGCCCACCACATTGGCCACTTGCTTGAGGATGATGGTCAACGCCAGGCCGAAGGCAAAGCCGCGCAACACCGGCTTGGCGATGAACGAGGTGACGCCGCCGAGCTTGAACAGCCCGGCCAGGAGAAAAAATACCCCAATGATCAGCACCAGCCCAAAGGCCAGGGAAAGCCTCAGCGCCGGGTCGTCACCGGCCAGGCTGGCCGTGGCCGCCGCCAGCACCGCCGCCGACGATGAGGTGGCCGAGACAATCGCAAAGCGGCTGCTGCCAAACAGGCCGTAGCACACCAGCCCGGCAAACAAGGCAATCACCCCGGCCTGGGGTGGCAGTGCGGCAATGCTGGAATAGGCCACCGCTTCCGGCAGCAGCAAACCGGCAATGGATAAGCCGGCGAGAATGTCCTGGGTGCGATTCGGCGGTATGACAACGGGCGTCTCGGTTGCAGTTTTCAAGCGGCCCCACTCCTCCTGGCAAAAACGTGCTCCAGCTTAGCGCTCATTGGCGTGTCGTGGTTGAGCCCCGTCAGGTTTTGCACGCGCAAAAAAAAGCCGATTCGCGGTGTGCGCGAATCGACCTTGTGGGGTACAGCCGGGTGTCAGGACAGCAGCGAGTAAATCAGCGCGGTAATCGCCACCAGGCCGACGGCCGTGACGAATACGTTGGACGCCTGCCCACGGTACTTGGCCATGGCCGGCACCTTGCGGATCGCATACATCGGCATCAGGAACAGGATCGACGCAATGATCGGCCCCCCCAGGGTCTCGATCATGCCGAGGATGCTGGGGTTGAGCGTGGCCACCATCCAGCACACCACCAGCATGAAGGCGGCGGTCATGCGGTCCAGGGTCTTGGCTGCAGGGCGGCGGCCGCTCTTGACCACCAGGCCTTTCAAGCCTTCGCTGGCACCGATGTAGTGGCCCAGGAACGACTTGGCAATCGCCACGAACGCAATCAACGGCGCCGCGAAGGCGATGGTCGGGTTGTCGAAGTGGTTGGCCAGGTACGACAGGATCGACAGGTTTTGTGCCTTCGCTTCAGCCAGCTGTGCCGGCGACAGGGTCAGCACGCAGCTGAACACGAAAAACAGCACCATCACCACCATCAACAGGTGCGCACGGGACAGGATCTGCGAGCTGCGCTCATCGGCATGGGCGCCGTACTGGCGCTTCTGGTCCACCGCAAAGGCCGAGATGATCGGCGAGTGGTTGAACGAGAACACCATCACCGGAATCGCCAGCCACAGGGTATTGAGCAAAGCCGACGGTGCCGGGACCACGCTTGCCGTGCTGAGAATGCCGCCGGTCCAATGGGGGATCAGGTACACCGCCAGGAACAGCAAGGCGACGATAAACGGATACACCATCAGGCTCATGGCCTTGACGATCACCTGCTCACCGCAGCGAACCACTGCCAGCAGGCCGAGGATCAGCACGAATGCCAGGATCGCCCGGGGCGGCGGCATGATGTGCAACTGGTGCTCCATGAAACTGCTGACGGTGTTGGTCAACGCCACGCTGTAGATCAGCAGGATCGGGAAAATTGCGAAGAAGTACAGCAAGGTGATCAGGGCACCGGCCTTGACGCCGAAGTGCTCTTCGACCACATCGGTAATGTCGGAGCCTTCGCGGCCGGACAAGACGAAACGGGTCAGGCCACGGTGGGCAAAGAACGTCATCGGGAAGGCCAGCAGCGCCAGGATCACCAGCGGCCAGAAGCCCCCCAGGCCCGCGTTGATCGGCAAGAACAAGGTGCCGGCGCCAATGGCGGTGCCGAACAGACCGAGCATCCAAGTGGTGTCCTGGTGGCTCCAGTTTGTGAGGGTTGCAGGTGTCGTTGCATAGCGTTCGTCGACGCTATTGGCCTGATCATTCATCCGGTCGGATCTCCGCATTTCCACAGCCGGGACGAGTCAGAAAAACCTGACAGGCAGCGCCCCAGCCATAACAGGGGCGCGATTGTCCGGGATTCTCCTGAAGAAGCAAAGACTTAGCTGAGGAACGGTTATGCGACGCAGACGCGCAGGGGCGGCTACAGGCGGCGGTTTTAAAGGGCTCTGGCGTGACGCAGGATAATCCGGCCGTGCACAATTCTATTGGGGCCACATACCTGTCTTGTGAATGAGCGTCGCACGGCAGCAGCCTGGCGCACGCAATGACTGCCCGTTGACAGCCCCACGTCCATCCCAGCATGATCGGGGCATGAACCTGACTCAGCAATGCCTCACCCGTACCACCACCACGACCGCTCAAGGCGGGTCGTGCGGTTGCCGTGGGTGCTTGAACTAGCCACACACAGAATCAACCCAAGGCCCCGCCAGCAATGGACGGGGCCTTTTTATTGCTCCGTCCTCCGGCCACCACCAGGAGCACTACAATGACTGACGCCCTACTGATCATCGATATGCAAACCGGCTTGTACGATGGCCCGGACAAACCCTTCGAGCGCGAACGCGTACTGGGCACCATCAACCACCTGATCCAAGCCGCCCGCAATGCCGGCGCTCCGATCTTCGTGGCCCGCCACACCGGCCCTGCGGGCTCCCCCATCGAAGCGGGCAGCCCGCCTTGGCAGGTATGGCCCGCGCTGGATGTCGATGAAGCGCGCGACCACCTGTTCAATAAAACCCGCCCCAGTTGCTTCCTGGGCACGGACCTGGCGCAGCAACTGCACGCTGCACAGGTCAATCAACTGGTGATCGTGGGGATGAAAACCCAGTTCTGTATCGACACCACCTGCCGGGTGGCGGCAGAACTGGGGTTCTCGGTGCTACTGCCCGAAGACGGACATACCTGCATGGACACCCCGACACTGTCGGCCCAGGAAATCATCGAGCATCACAATGCAACGTTGGCGGGGGCATTTGTAAAACGGGTGAGAGCGATCGAGATAGCGTTCTGACAATACAAACCCTATAGGAGCGAGCTTGCTTGCGACAATCGTAAACGCTATCACGCGAAACCTGACGGCCCCTCCCACCAGGTTTTTCGCGAACAAGCTCGCGCCTACAGTAATTTTTCCATCCAGACAAAACGCGCCGTCCTGCAAATCCCGCATACTCATGCCCTCAAACCCTTCAGGAAGAGCCTTCCGATGACCACCACTGTTCTGGTTCTGGTTGAAACCATCAACGAATACCTGCAAATCATCGAGAGCAACGACTTTCATGTGATCCTGGCACCGACGCCCGCCGAACGCGCCCAGGCCATCAAGACCCACGGCGGGCAGATCAAGGCCGTGCTGACCCGTGGCCCGCTGGGGCTGTATGCCGAGGAAATCGCCGCGCTGCCGTTGCTGGAGATCATTTGCGTGATCGGCGCCGGCTACGAACACGTGGACCTGCAGGCGGCGAGCAACCGCGGGATTGTGGTCACCAACGGTGCCGGGGTGAACGCACCGTCGGTGGCCGACCACGCCATGGCCTTGCTGCTGTCGCTGGTGCGCGGCATTCCGCAGACGGACGCGGCGGTGCGGCGCAGTGAATGGCCCAAGGTGATGCGCCCTTCCCTGGGCGGCAAGCAACTGGGCATTCTCGGGCTCGGCGCCGTGGGCCTGGAGATCGCCAAGCGTGCCGCCCTGGGGTTCGACATGCAGGTGAGTTACCACAATCGCCAGCCGCGCGATGACGTGGACTACACCTACTGCGCCAGCGCGGTGGAACTGGCGCGCACCTCGGACTTCCTGATCCTGGCCACACCCGGTGGCGCCGGAACTCGCCATCTGATCGATCGCATCGCCTTGGATGCGCTGGGCCCCAACGGCTACCTGGTCAATGTCGGGCGTGGCAGTGTGGTGGTGACCGCCGATCTGATTGCCGCCCTTGAACAGCGCCGTATCGGCGGCGCGGCACTGGACGTCTTCGACGATGAACCCAAGGTCCCGGATGCCCTCAAGCGCCTCGGCAATACCGTGCTGACCTCCCACGTGGCCGGCCTGTCGCCGGAAGCGGCCCACGACACCGTGCAGCGGGTGGCTGACAACCTGGTGGAATTCTTCGCCGGCCGACCGGTACTGACGCCAGTGACCTTGCCGCCGCCCAATAAATGACCGATCAGGCACGCTGATCATCATCCAACACGCTAACCTATTAAGCCGCCCCGACCTTGTCGTTGGGCGGCTGTGCGCATTAGATTAGGAAATAGTCCAAGGCCTTTAGAATAAGCAGAAGGGATAAGCATGGCGCTGAACGACCAATCGACCCAGATTCGCCCAGGCGAAGAACTTGATGCCAGCCTGATCGATCCCTACCTCAAGGCCCACATCCCTGGCCTGAGCGGCACGCCCACCATCAGTCAGTTCCCCGGCGGTGCGTCCAACCTGACCTATCTGCTGGAATACCCTGGCCAGGAATTCGTCCTGCGTCGCCCGCCCTTCGGCCACAAGGCCAAGTCCGCCCACGACATGGGCCGTGAATACCGCATTCTCAACCAGCTCAAGGATGGCTTCCCGTATTGCCCCAAGGCCTACGTGCATTGCACCGACGAGTCGGTGATCGGCGCCGAGTTCTACGTGATGGAGCGTGTCAACGGCATCATCCTGCGCTCTGAGCTGCCGGCCGAGCTGGGCCTGGACGCGACCAAGACCGAAGCCTTGTGCAAAAGCTTTATCGACAAGTTCGTCGAGCTGCACCAGGTGGACTACGCCGCCTGTGGCCTGGCCGACCTGGGCAAGCCCGAAGGCTATGTGGCGCGGCAGATTCGTGGCTGGAGCGACCGCTATGAAAAAGCCCTGACCCCCGACGCTCCGCGCTGGGAGGCCGTGCGCGCCTGGCTTAACGACAAGATGCCGGCCGACCACCCGACCTCCAGCATCGTGCACAACGACTACCGCTTCGATAACGTGATCCTCGACCCGCACAACCCGATGCAGATCATCGGCGTGCTGGATTGGGAACTGACCACCCTGGGCGACCCGTTGATGGACCTGGGCAACACCCTCGCCTACTGGATCGAAGCCGCCGACCCGGCGCCCGTGCAACGGATGCGCCGCCAGCCGAGTAACGCCCCCGGCATGCTCACCCGTCGCCAGTTTGTCGACTACTACGCCGAGCGCTCGGGCCTTGAGATCGACAACTTCGACTTCTACTACACCTACGGCCTGTTCCGCCTCGCCGGCATCGTGCAGCAGATCTACTACCGTTTTTTCCACGGCCAGACCCAGGACAAACGCTTTGCGCAATTCATCCAAATGAACACGCTGCTGGAGCAGATGAGCCTGAATGTCATCGGCAAATCCGCGCTCTGATCGCCTATAACAAGGAGTCCCCATGTCCAAGACCCACCTGTTCGACCTCGATGGCAAGATTGCTTTTGTGTCCGGCGCCAGCCGTGGCATCGGTGAAGCCATCGCCAAGTTGTTGGCCCAGCAAGGCGCCCATGTGATTGTGTCCAGCCGCAAGCTCGAAGGCTGCCAGCACGTGGCGGACGCGATCATCGCCGACGGCGGCAAGGCCACCGCAGTCGCCTGCCACATTGGCGAAATGGAGCAGATCACCCAGGTGTTCGCCGGCATCCGCGAGCAGTTCGGGCGCCTGGACATCCTGGTCAACAACGCCGCGACCAACCCGCAGTTCTGCAACGTACTGGACACCGACCTCGGGGCCTTCCAGAAGACCGTTGACGTGAACATTCGCGGCTACTTCTTCATGTCGGTGGAAGCCGGCAAGCTGATGCGCGAGAACGGCGGCGGCAGCATCATCAACGTGGCCTCGATCAACGGCATTTCGCCGGGCGTGTTCCAGGGCATCTACTCGGTAACCAAGGCCGCCGTGATCAACATGACCAAGGTGTTCGCCAAGGAATGCGCCGAATTCGGCATTCGCTGCAACGCCCTGCTACCGGGCCTGACCGATACCAAGTTCGCCTCGGCGCTGGTGAAGAACGACGCCATCCTGAAAATGGCCCTGGCGCAGATCCCGCTCAAGCGCGTGGCCGACCCAAGCGAGATGGCCGGCGCCGTGCTGTACCTGGCCAGCGATGCGTCGAGCTACACCACCGGTGTGTCGCTGAATGTGGATGGCGGCTTCCTGTCCTGAACACATGCCTGGGAACAAGGGCGCTTGCTCCCAGGCATACCGGCACGGCTAGAAGTCCACGGGGCTCATGTCAATCTTGAACATGACAAGTTTGCCATCCTTGGACGTCGCACCTAATAACTTGAATAACTGGCCACGCCTCAACGCGTCGGAAACGCGCTTGGCCGCCAGCGTATCGGGTTGGGATAACGCCAGTACTTGCCGCACCCAACTGTCGGTCATTTGACGTGAGCTTGTCGTCCCTCCCAGGCTGACACTGGCAAGCTCGCCGGTAGGGGTATAACTGACATGCTTGGCTTCCAGAATGTAGATATCGCCTGCCGGGCCTTCAAACACCCGATCAAAGCCATTCTGCCCGCCTCCGTAGGTTCCGCCTGGAAGCACCGTATAGCCATCTTCCGTCAACCGGGCCTCATACATCGCTTCATTCACTTCGCCCTTGCGCCTATTGTCCCGGGCAGCGTCTTTTTCCTGCCATATCTTCAGTAAGCTCTCTTCGACCAACGACCGTCGTCTATCGGGATAATGCAGTTGCATCGCTCGGCTGATACGCGCCACATTGAAGTTACCGTCTTTTGAGCACGTGACCGTGCCCAAACCTTGAAACGCATCGAATATCGGCATCCCCGGAGGCAATGGGCGGCGGTTTTCCAAGGCGCTGCAGATGGAAGCCAGACAGTCATACGGGTAACCATTGCGCCAGATATAGGCATCGATCAGCGCCCCTTTTTGCGCCGTTGGCGCACTGCGGATAGCCGGCTCGCAAAACCCGACTATTTGACGCAAGTAGCCCTGCATATAGCGATAAACCCACTGGTCGATACTGCTATTCCTCAGATCGACCGCCCCCACATGCCCGGCATAACCTTTGATATTCCGGACCGATTGAAAAAGATCCGAGAGTTGATCAACAGCCAGCATCGGCACCCAGCTATCGGGCGCGCCACCCATTTCAATTAAAATCTCTGCCCTGCCATGACCGCCTGCATCTACCACCTTCCAACGCAGCCATGCGCTATCGAAGTTCACTGTGCAAAAGCCTGTGCCCACCGGCAAATAATGTCGGTTGTCGTTTAACCTGAACAAGCCATCCAGTTCGATACGCCCGGCGCTTACCAGATTGCCTCCCGCCCCCACAGAAAACAGATGGGGTCGCGCATTCGGCACAGCACCTGATGGGTTGCCAAAATTGGCATCCATAAAATATTGCTCAGCCCCGATCATGAAGGCTCTCTTGCCGGGGAACGTCAGGGTGTCGGCGGGGGCCGGACTCACCGGCAACGTGTAGAGCCCCAGATTCCATACCGGATCAATACGCAGGGTCGCCGACAAGCTCACAGGGCTCGGTGTGGCGGTAAGCGAGGAAGACGAAGCACTGTGGCTCAATGACGATGCCGATGAGCTATGACTGAGGCTCGGGGAAGAAGAAGACGAACTGGCCGCAGAATGACTGCGCCAGGTGTTCGTCTGCGGCACCCGGTGAAGTGCAGGACCTCGTGGCAAGCGTGAATCCGGCGCTCTTTCACGCCATTCCCCGGTCTGCGGATCACGCACCGCCAGAACGGTCGTCCCGTCATCCAGGTTCAGGTAACTGCGCGATTCATATTCACGCAATCCAGTCGCTGGATCAGGTGCGGGTATGGGGTCACCGTCGGGGGCAAAAATAGCGTCTCGGGTTACGGCGGGGGTCGTCGGCAGATCGGTAATGCGCTGATAAGTCGCGCTCGGAACAGCTGCGGCTGGCCTGTTGCGCACGGGTATTGCTTCAGGCGGCAGGGGCCCGCCAGCGAAGTCAACGACAGGAAACGCAGTACGCGCACTGGGTGCCGCGCCACTGGGTCGATCGACCGGGCGCCCTGCTACCGGTTGCACGGAAGGGGAAGTAAATTGCTTCATAGAATGTCCTTAGACTATGTTGTTCAGCCGCCCGGAAGAACCACCTCGGCAGCTTATGGATTCAAGTTGAAACAGCCAGCTCATCACTGGATACCTGCCGATGCCTGTCAGCGTCCAATCTCCAGCAATCAGCCATGACGTCGTAATAAACAGTGCCCGTTGTCCCATCGGCCATGCCGATGCCCGTCACGTTAACGCGTGGCGTAAACACTGCGGCTCTTTGTCGGCAGTGACGCAAGGCCTTCAACAGTTGCGCAATCGAACTATTGCCCGAAGCGGCGACCCTGGCGAGATACACCTTGCCAAGGTCCAGCCTGACGTCGAAACGTCCGCCGTCCTTTGAATGAATCCGGATGTTTTCCAAGGGAACGTCGGGGTCGTCATACTTGGGGACCCTAATCGACACGCTGCCCACCTTGATGTGGCCAGGGCTGACAACAATGCTGTCGAGCTGAATATCTTCCGCCAGCGCTGTACAAAAGAAGTCCCAGGTCGATGCATCGGACTCTTTACTCAGCGCCTGCGGTGTCGATAGTTCAACGGTCGCCCAGGACGTCAGATAGATTTCGTATACCCCGCCCCGTCCGCATAGCACACAGGTTGCCAGCTGAGGCGCCGCGCCCAGGTGCACCCGTTGTGAGTGAGCGGTCAGATTTATGCTTTTAGGCGTGCGCGGCCTCAAGAACGGGTAATGCCCGTGCCTCAGGTTCAACGAAGCCATTCCGTCCTTGATTCTATAACCTGGAGTGGCGAAATCACCGACGTAAGACTGCACCGGCGGTAATAGCCGGTACGAAACACCATCACGCATCACCACGACGAACTCAGCCTTCAACTTCAAGGCTGACGCTTGCAATGAACCGCCCACGCTCGTCCACGTCGCTGAGGATTGCGCCGCGTATTCGTCCAGATAAAGCGTGCGGCCATCAGCCCACTCAAACTTTATCTTCGCGCCCGTGTAATCCAGGTAGTCGAAGTTGCTCACGCGTCGCGTGGCCACATGATAGGTGGTATACACCCCTGCCAATTCCTGGTTGTCATAGTCCACATACACACAGCATCGGTCCTGCTCCTGGCTTGCATGGGCATCAATGGCCGTCATCCCGTGGCCGCGACTGACAAAGTAACTGGACGTGCCTGCCGCCAAGGCAACCGACTGACCGGGGCCCAGAATAATCGGGGAGATCCTGGGTCCGGGAGGCGCCAGCACTTCCATGCTCACTTGCGGCTCCCCGGTCGGTTCCAACGCTTCAGGCAACAAGGGCGTTATTCGATAGCCGTCCTGCGTGAGAAAGCTGAAAAGTTCGTTGACCAGATGGCGTTTACCCTCACGCAGCGTGTAGACATTTTCGATTCCGACACAAGGGCCTGGCAGTTCACCGTCCAGCCCCAGGGTAGACTCCACCTTCAGAGCGTTGCCCGAGATCCACCAGCGTTGAATCCGGCTGAAGGGCCAGTTGAGCATGATGAGGCTCCGCTGCTGGCCGTCCTCCTCGATGACGACATCCTTGGCGCTCTCAAGAATCTCGAAGTAGTCGGCGCCTGGACCGCCATTCACCCTGGCACTGCCCCGCTGTATCAACAACTGGTCGTCTCCGGCCATTGCGTGGGCCTTGTCGTGCTCCCCCTTCAAGACAATACGGTTGGCCTCGTTACTGCCGGTAATCACGCTGGAAGCGCCGGCAAGGGACGCAACATTCTCAATGCTCCACAACCCCATGCACTTGAGACCGTCTCGGCCATTGTCGGTCATCAATGTCACGCTGCCCGCCCCCAGGTTGACGTTGAAGCCTGCTGCACGCGGCCATGTCGACTCGCCGAGAAAGCTCAGGGTGTCAGCCCCGGTACCGCCCACCAACACCGAGATCGGCACCCGCCCTTCTGCGCCAGAAAAAGTATCCGGCGGTACCTCGAACATGAATTCGTCGTCCTGGCTGCCGCCCACCAGGTACTTGCGGCCACCGCTGTAGCGAAAGTGGTTCGGGCGGGTGGGCACCCCCAACACCGTGTCATCCCCGCCACCCAGCAGCCAGAGCACACCTTTTTCGGGCCCCTTCGTCCCCCAGGTGGCCTCGGGCAATAAATCGACGGCCCCTTCCTTGGTCGCATCGAAGTGGTCATCCACCTCGTGGATGACCGGTTCACGGACCAACGTGTGGGGGGCCTCACCCGCCTGCTCATCCCATTGATGTTTCCAGTGCCGTATCGTCTGCAGGTGGACCTCGAACGTGCCATTGACGATGGCCTGCACACTGTTCTTCATCTCACCGCCAAGCAATGCCCTGGCTTGGGCCTTGAGGCTTTCTGCGTATACAGTGCGCGCGCGGCTGGTCGTGTAGCGATCGAGTACGCCTTCATCCAAGTCAATACCGGTAAACGCGAACCAGCCGCTGCGCAGGCGCTCATGGGTGCTCAACTCGATGTAATCATCGATATCATCCACCACCCGGCACGCGGCATAAATCCGGGTACCGACAATCAGCACCGCTGCGGCGATAAGGCCTACGGGCCCGGTCGCGCTGAAGCCGGCCAACGCCGAGACGCCCAGTGCAAGACTGAGGGTTGCGCTGACGAGACTGAAACCGGCCTCGACGTAGAGATCCTGCGCCTGTTTGCCTTCTGCTTTCAGCGCGTTTGAAAGCGCAATGCCCGCCTGGGCAAGGTCAAACGGCACGGTCAATACCGAGGCGATCAATCCAGCACCACGGCGTAACAGCAATCCCGCGCGTGATGCACAGAACCCGCGATAAACCGTATGGCCGGCGCTCATCATTTTCTGGCCGATACGCTCCAGCGCCAACTCCACGCCGAGGGACGTCATTTCTGCGGAAAAGGCGCTGCCCTCGAACAACAGCTCGCCCGCATCCCCCGTTCTGAGCGCTTCGCCTATTCCTCGAATGGCACTGTAAAAACCGTAGAGCTGCAGCCCGGCTCCCAAGGTTTGGGCACTCCCGCTTCTAAGCTTATCGGCCCAGCCGGGCAGGCTTTCCATGGCACCCACGTCGTTGAGGTTGACGTCCTGTACCCGCCGCAGCAGTCGATCGAGCTTGACAATCGCCCCGTCCGAAACATCAGGCGTGCTCAACATAGCGGGCGCCCAATCCGAACGTAATGACGCCAGTTCAAACAGTGCGGCGGTGGCCTGGTCACAGGTTGCACTGCTGGCGGACGCCAGATAGTCCTTAAGGTGCACAGCAGAAAACGTGATCTGATCGATCAATGCCTGATCAGCTTCCTTGACACGATACCGCGCCACGTCAAGGTCCGCGCCCTCCACGCGCGCGCCCATATTATCCAGGGCCACGCGGCCAACCGAGATCTCACCGATACGCATCGATCCCCATGCTGCATCCAGATCCATCAAGGTCTTTTGACGCAGCTGTAAGGCAGACGCGCCTTCGTCCTGCAATTCTTCCATTACGGTACTCCAGTCACTGACGAAGAACGCTTCGTCGTTATCAACGCGAACACCCTGTGCGCGCACTGCGTCGATACTGAAGTGTTGAGGCATGAACCTGAGGTGTATACGTAGAGCGCTGGTGAATATCCCGATCAAGCGTTCGGCGGTTGCTGGCGAAAACTCACCGCCAGGCGGTTCCAGCCACTGATGCTGGATACCGCCATGGTCAGGTCCACCAGTTCCTGCTCGCTGAACTCCACGCGCACGGCGCTGAAGAGTTCGTCTGAAACACTGGAAGTCGGCAGCATCGCCACCGATTCGCACCAGGCCAATGCCGCCTTCTCCCGCGGCGTAAAGAACGGCGAGTCACGCCATACGCACAGCGCGAACAAACGTCGCTCCGTCTCGCCGCGCTGACGCGCCGCCATCGAATGCATATCGGTGCAAAAGCCGCAGTGGTTGAGCTGCGAAACGCGGATCTTGATGAGTTCCAGCAGCGGCCGCTCGATGGACAGGCCAAAGGTGTTCGCCTCCAGCAGCAACATACCCTTGAGCGCTTGTGGTGACGCGGTGTAGTAGTCCAGACGGGATTCCATGGGGCAGTTCTCGGGCAATGACACCTCAGCCTAGAACCCTCACGGTATAAGCCCTATAGCCAATTCGACGGTTTACCCAGGGACCATTTTGAGCGCGCCTCGCGAGCGAGTAACCTTGGCACAGAACCAAGACCCCGGGATGAAACATGGAACTGCACGTCATCATCAATGGCCGCAAGGATCTGGCCGAACAGCTGTACCAGCAGTTGCACGAAGCCATTGTCTCCGGCCGCCTGGCCGCCGGCGCGCAACTGCCGCCCAGCCGCTTGCTCGCCGAACAACTGGGGGTATCACGCAAGACCGTATCCGACACCTACGCCACCCTGACCTACGAAGGCCTGCTGGTCGGCAAGACTGGCCGCGGCACCTTCGTCAACGCCCGTACGCCGCAGACCGAGCGCCTGCAAACCGCTACCGACCTGGCCTGCGCCGCCAACCTGAAAAAGTGGCAGTCACTGCCTTCGCCCATGCGCCACCCCACTCGCGACAGCACGTTGCGCTGTGAGTTTATCGGCGGCGCCACCAGCCGCAACCAATTCCCCCAGGATGAATGGCGGCGTTGCACCCAGGACGCGTTGCGGCGCATCGCCCAGGACAGCGGGTTCTACAGCCAGCCCGAAGGGTTGCCGGCCCTGCGCAGCGCCATTGCCGGGCATATCGCGTTTTCCCGTGGGGTCAAATGCCGCGACAGCGACATCGTGGTCACCAACGGTGCGCAACAGGCGTTGGACCTGATCGCCCGTGTGGTGCTGGAACCGGGCAGCATCGTCGCCATGGAAGACCCCGGCTACAGCCCCGCGCGCCAATTGTTCATGGCGATGGGGGCCTTGGTTATTGGCGTTCCCGTCGATGAACACGGCATCCAGGTCGACCGGATCCCCGATGGCACGCGACTGATCTATGTCACGCCGTCGCACCAATTCCCACTCGGCATGCCCATGAGCCTGGCACGTCGCGAAGCCTTGCTGGCCCGCGCATTCGAGCTGGGGGCGATCATCATCGAGGATGACTACGACAGCGAGTTCCGCTACGAAGGCCGCCCCACCGATTCCCTGCAAAGCCTGGACACCCGTGGCGTGGTCACCTACGTCGGCACCTTCTCCAAAACCCTGCTGCCCGAGCTGCGCCTGGGTTATGCGGTGCTGCCCCCGGCGATCTACGGTGCGGTGCTCAAGGCCAAGCAATTGACCGACCAGCACAGCTCCACATTGCCGCAATGGGCGCTGGCCAAGTTCATCAGCGAAGGCTATTTGCTCAAGCATATTCGCCGCTGCCACACCGTATATGCCGGGCGCCGCGAGCGCATCTTGCAGCGCCTGGCGGGCGACCTTGCGCCGTGGTTCGAAGCGGTGCCCACCGTGGCCGGCTTTCATATGGCGGCGTTGTGCAAGGTGCCGGTGGATATCCCCTTGCTGATGGCATTGGCGCGCCAGGTCGAAGTGGGCCTCTATCCGCTGAATGTGTTCTTCCATGACACACCGATTCGCCAGGGCTTGATCATTGGTTTCGGCGCCATCGAAATCCTCGACATCGACCCGGCGCTGGATAAGGTGCGCGATATCCTCCAGCAGATTGGCTAAGGGGTTTTCCACCGGATTGGTCATTGGTCGCACGAAAATCCCGGCGTACGGTGGGCAGGTCTCGAACTTCTCGGAAACGTCGCCATGAAACGCCTGCTCGCCACCACCCTGATGCTCGCCTCGCTCAGCGCCTTTGCCCACGAGCCCGTGTACAACCAGGAATCGATCAAGGTCCTGCAAGAACACGCGCTGACCAATGTGCCCGGCAAGAAAACCCTCATGCTCACCGTGGACTACGCCCCCGGCCAAGCCACCGTGCCCCATAGCCACACGGGCACAGCCGTGGCCTACGTGCTCGAAGGCGCGATCACTTCGCGGGTCAATGATGAGAAAGCGAAAACCTACAAGGTCGGCGAATCGTTCTACGAGCCGGCCGGCTCGCGACACTTTGAATCCAGCAATGCCAGCCAGACCCAGCCGGCCAAGTTGCTGGTGGTGATAGTGCTGGACGACAAGGCCGAAGTGCTGACCCCTCTTCCAAAATAATCAGCCGCACCCCCAATCAGAAGTTTGGGTGGGGTGCTGAATGTGGGAGGGGGCTTGCCCCCGATGGCGGTGGGTCAGTTAACAAATAAGTGACTGACACTCCCTCATCGGGGGCAAGCCGAATCGTCGCACCGCCCCTCCCACATTTTTTAACTGCGGTTTGTCTGTGGCTCACGGGCGTTTGAACTGGCGGCGCAATTCTTCGATCTTTGGGCGGCACGCACACCCATCAAGGTGATCGTTGACCATCCCCATCGCCTGCATCAGCGCATACATCGTGGTCGGGCCCACAAACGTCCAGCCGCGTTTCTTCAAGGCCTTGGATAAGCGCACCGAGGCGGGTGAAGTCGGATTGCCGGTCCAGTAGGCCAGGTCCACCACTGCCGGACGCTCTTCAGGGCCGGGTTCGAACGCCCACAACCACTGCGCCAGCGAGCCGGTCTCGTCAACCAGCTCACACGCCCGGCGTGCATTGTTGATCGTGGAAACGATCTTCGCCCGATTACGCACGATGCCCGGATCTTGCATCAAGCGCTCGATATCCGCCGCGCCGTACTGCGCCACCCGGCGAAAATCAAAGCCCTCGAACGCCACCCGAAACTGCTCACGCTTGCGCAGGATGGTGATCCACGCCATGCCCGCCTGAAAGCCTTCCAGGCAAATCTTCTCGTACAGCTGAACATCATCCGCCACCGGCACGCCCCACTCGCGGTCGTGGTATCGAGGGTATTCCGGCGCCGCCGTGCGCCAGGTGCAGTAGACCTGTCCGGTCTCATCGGTGCTCAGTCCTGGTGTATCCATCCATCACCTCACATGCCAGGTCGCGGATGATAAGCGAAAAAATTTCCACGCGGCCAACCGCTCAAGCGCCGCCCTCCACGACCAACTGGTCAGACCGGGACCTGTCAACCGACGAAGAATGACTTGTTATTTCAAAAATACCTGGCCTAGACTGGCGACGCACTGGACTTACCGGTATGACCACAACAATTAAGCCCTGGAACCACCGGGGCACCGAATAGAGATCACTCCCATGCTCAGATGGTGCTCGCGTTCGATTTTCCTGCAAGTCGTGATTGGCCTGATGCTCGGCATCGCCTGCGGCCTTGCCCTTCCCGAATTCTCCTCGCAACTCAAACCCCTGGGTGACGGCTTTATCAAGCTGATCAAGATGCTGATCGGCCTGATCGTGTTCTGCGTGGTGGTCAGCGGTATCTCCGGCGCCGGTGACTTGAAGAAAGTCGGGCGCATCGGCCTCAAGTCGGTGATCTACTTTGAAGTGCTGACCACGGTTGCCCTGGTGATCGGCCTGGTCATGGCCTTCAGCACCGGCATCGGCACCGGAGCCAATATCCACCTGGAACAGCTCTCCTCCGCGGGCCTGCATGAACTGGCCGACAAGGGCCAGCACATCAAGGGCACCAGCCAGTTCCTGATGGACCTGATCCCCAACTCGGTGATTGGCGCCTTTGCCGATAACAATGTGCTGCAAGTGCTGCTGTTTTCGGTGTTGTTCGGCAGCGCGTTGAACCTGGTGGGCGAAGCGGCTTCCGGTATCACTCGGCTGATCAATGAACTGAGCCACGTGATTTTCCGCATCATGGGCATGATCGTGCGCCTGGCGCCGATCGGCGTGTTTGGCGCGATCGCCTTCACCACCAGCACCTACGGGCTGGACTCCCTGCAACACCTGGGCAGCCTGGTGGGCCTGTTCTACCTGACCTGCTTTGCGTTTGTCGCGCTGATCCTCGGCCTGGTGATGCGCCTGTCGGGCCTGCGCATGTTGCCGTTGCTCAAGTACCTGCGTGAAGAGCTGCTGATCGTGATGGGCACCGCCTCCTCCGATGCGGTGCTGCCGCAGGTCATGCGCAAACTCGAACACCTGGGCATTGGCAGCTCCACCGTGGGCCTGGTGATTCCGACCGGGTATTCGTTCAACCTCGACGGTTTCTCGATCTACCTGACCCTGGCCATCGTGTTTATCGCCAACGCCACCGGCACGCCACTGTCGATGACCGACCTGCTGACGATCTTGCTGGTGTCGCTGATCACCTCCAAGGGCGCCCATGGGATTCCCGGCTCGGCGCTGGTGATTCTGGCGGCCACCCTTACGGCCATCCCGGCGATTCCGGTGGTCGGCCTGGTGCTGGTATTGGCGGTGGATTGGTTCATGGGCATCGGCCGTGCGTTAACCAACCTGATCGGCAACTGCGTCGCCACCGTGGCCATCGCCCGCTGGGAAAAAGACATCGACATCCAGCGCGCCAACAAAGTGCTGGACGGCCAGCAGGGTTATGCCTTCCAGACTAAAAAGCCGGTAGTGCCAGCGCATCAGGAATTCTAGAACGCTAACGCCTTCCACTGTAGGAGCGAGCTTGCTCGCGAAGATCGTCAACGATAACGCGGGCATTCTGGATGCACGCGGTGACTTGAAGTTTTTCGCGAGCAAGCTCGCTCCTACAGTGCAGGGATTATTCATTTTTAAGGAGCGCACGACGTGATCAGCACCTCAACCGTCGTCAATTCAGTCGTAGAAAAACTCCGCGCCGCCTTGGCGCGGGGTCAGTGGCGCCGGGGCGAAATGTTGCCCGGCCAGCGTGAACTGGCCGAACAGATGGGCATCAGCCGCCCCAGCCTGCGCGAGGCCGTGATTGTGCTGGAAACCCTCGGCCTGGTGCGTTCCATGCCCGGCAAAGGCGTGGTCGTGCTGGAAACCAGCATCAGCGAACCGCAATCGAGCGACGCTGTGGCCGACGCCAGCCTGGAAGACATCCTGCAACTGCGCTACACCCTCGAACCTTTCATCGTCGGCCTGGTGGCCCAGTCCATCAGCAGCAAGGAAGTCGGCCAACTGCGCCTGACCCTGATGGACATGCGCGAAGCCCTCGACGCCGGGGATGCCGAAGCCGGCATGAACGCCTACCTCGATTTTCACGAAGAACTGTTTGCGCTCACCTCCAACCCGATCTTCCAGAACGTGGTGCAACAAACCAGCAACGCCCTCAAGCAAAGCGCCCAGGTGCTGCGCAATTCCCCCGAGCACCTGGCCGAACGCCTTCAGGAAAACGAAGCCGTAGTACGCGCCATCCGCAACAAGAACAGCGCCCTGGCCAGTGCCGAAATGCGCCGGCACATCCTCCAGGAAGGCCTGCGCATGGGCATTCGCTTGAACATCCCGGACGACCATCTGGGCAGTTGATTTTTTTGGAGACCGGCCATGACCGCCCACGCCTTGCAACGTGCCCCCCTTGTCACTGCCCTGCCCAGCATGCGCCTGGTGGGCGCTAAAAAAACCTCGGTGGATGACATCTACCCACGGCTGTTCGACGCCATCCTCGAACAACGCATCGCCCCCTCCAGCCGCTTTACCGAAGAGGGCCTGGGCGAAACCTTTGGCGTCAGCCGCAGTGTGATTCGTCGCGTGCTGGCCAAGCTTTCCCATCAACAAGTGATCATCCTGCGCCCCAACCAACGCGCCCAGGTGGCGGCGCCGGACGCGCAGCAAACACGGCAGATCCTGGAAGCGCGGCGACTGACCGAAATCACCGTGGTGCAACTGGCCTGCGCCCAAGCCACGCCGATGCAAATCCGGCAGTTGCGCGAATTGATCGCACGCGAGCGTGACGGCATCGAACGGGACCTGCGTGGGCCGGCGATTCGCTTGTCGGGGGAGTTTCACCTGAATTTGGCGGCCATTGCCGGGAATGGGCCACTGGCGCAGTTTCTCAACAGCCTGGTGCCGTTGACGTCGCTGATCATTGCCCAGTACGAAACGAAAGCCTGCACGTATTGCGCGTGGCAGGAGCATGAGGCGATTGTGGATGCGGTGGAGCAACGCGACTCAAGCACCGCAGTGGCCCTGATGACCCAGCACCTGGATCACCTAGAAGCCAAGTTGCTGAAACACCATTAATCTCCAGATAAAACGAGATCAAAATGTGGGAGGGGGCTTGCCCCCGATAGCGGTGGGCCAGTCATGAAGAGGCTGGCTGACACTCTGCTATCGGGGGCAAGCCCCCTCCCACAGTTTTTGGGGTGTTTGATAAAGGGCATTCCAACAAAAAGCCCCTGCATCTCACAATGCAGGGGCTTTTGTTTCAGGCGCTAAATCAAGCCGGTTGCAGCACCGACTGACCACTCAACGCCAGGTCCAGCAACTCACGGTTGGCCACCGCATACATGGCGTAGTCCGTGCCGACCGCAGCACGGATTTCCACCATCATGGCGCGCCAGCGATCAGCCATGTCCTGGTGCTGCTCAAGCCACAGGGCCACGCGGGCTTCCATGTCTTGTGGCGCGTCGGCCATTTGCAGTACCGAGATGGTGATCGCCCGCTGCTGCCAGTCCACGTCGTCGCGGAACGCTTCGCGAGCCTGGGCCTGCCAGTTGTTGGCCACCGGCAGATCGCTGATCTGCTGCAGGTACCACGGCAAGTCCAAGGCGCTGCCGACAGCGAAGTAGGCCTTGGCCACTTCGGCGGCGTCATGCCCGGTAACGTCGGCGGCTTCGATGATCGGCAGCAAGGTGTACAGGTGAGTCGTGCCTGCAACCATGCGCGCCAACAATTCCGGCACGCCGGCTTCGGTGTAGGCCTGGTAGCGGGTCTGCCAACCTTCACGGGTCGGGCCTTCCAGCAGTTCGTCGAGCTTGAGGCCCAGCGCGGCCAGGTGCGGACCGAAGTGTGCGGTATCGCGGCCAGCATCCTGTTCGTTGCGACGGCTGCGCAGGAACCAGCGCGTCGCGCGGCGGCCCAGGCGCATCAGTTCGTCCATCAGCTCCAGTTGCACGTCGGCGGAGACCTGGTGGTCCAGGGCTTCGATCTGACGGAACCAGTGCGGGAGATGGAAGATGTCCCGCACGATCACATAGGCCCCCGCCACGTTCGCCGGGCTCATGCCGGTCGACTCTTTGAGGCGTTGAACGAAGGTGATGCCCATGTGGTTGACCAGGTCGTTGGCGATCTGGGTGCTGACGATCTCACGCTTGAGGCGGTGGCGACGCATCGCTTCACCGAACTTGGCGACCAGGCTCGGTGGGAACGCGGTCTCCATGTCACGGGTCAGGTACTCGTCATCCGGCACCAGCGACTTGAGCAGTGCTTCCTTGAGGTCGATCTTGCTGTACGAGATCAACACCGACAGCTCCGGACGGGTCAGGCCCTTGCCGGCGGAAGCGCGCTCGGTGAGCTGTTCCTCGGTCGGCAGGTACTCGATGGCGCGGTCCAGCTTGCCACGGCTTTCCAGGTCGCTCATCAGGCGCTTGTACTCGGCGGCACGCTCGTAGGCACGGCGCGCGGCCAGGGACAGGGCCTGGGTCTGCTTGTAGTTGTTGCCCAACACCAGGCTGCCGACTTCGTCGGTCATGCTCGCCAGCAACTGGTTGCGTTGCTTGTCGGTCATGTCGCCGGCCTGCACCACTTCGTTGAGCAGGATCTTGATGTTCACTTCGTGGTCGGAGCAGTCCACACCACCGGCGTTGTCGATGAAGTCGGTGTTGGAGCCGCCGCCATTGAGGCCGAACTCCACACGACCCAGTTGGGTCATGCCGAGGTTACCGCCCTCGCCCACCACCTTGCAGCGCAGCTCGTTGCCGTTGACGCGCAGCGCATCGTTGGCCTTGTCGCCCACATCGGCATGGCTTTCGGTGCTGGCCTTGACGTAAGTGCCGATACCACCGTTCCACAACAGGTCCACCGGCGCCTTGAGCAAGGCGTTGAGCAGTTCGGTCGGGGTCAGCTTGTCGGCCTGGATGTCGAAGCGTTCTTTCATCTGGGGCGAGATGGCAATGCTCTTCGCGCTGCGCGAGAAGATACCGCCGCCTTCGGACATGATGCTGGTGTCGTAGTCGCTCCACGCCGAACGCGGCAGCTCGAACATGCGCTGGCGTTCGACAAAGCTGGTGGCCGGGTTCGGGTTTGGATCGATGAAGATATGCAGGTGGTTGAAGGCCGCGACCAGTTGCAGCTTGTCGGACATCAACAGGCCGTTACCGAATACGTCACCGGCCATGTCGCCGATGCCCACCACGGTGATGCTGTCTTCCTGCACATTGATGCCGCGCTCACGGAAGTGACGCTGCACGCCGACCCACGCGCCCTTGGCGGTGATCCCCATTTTCTTGTGGTCGTAACCGGCCGAGCCACCGGAGGCGAACGCATCGCCCAGCCAGAAGCCGTAGTCGATAGCGATGCCGTTGGCGATGTCGGAGAAGGTCGCAGTGCCCTTGTCCGCCGCGACCACCAGGTACGGGTCATCGCCGTCATGCCGCACCACGTTGGCCGGCGGCACCAGGGCGCCGTCCTTCAGGTTATCGGTGATGTCCAGCAGCCCGGAGATGAAGATGCGGTAGCAGGCAATGCCTTCGGCCGCGATCTCGTCACGGGAGCCGCCCAATGGCAGGCGACGCGGCAGGAAACCGCCCTTGGCGCCCACCGGCACGATCACCGAGTTCTTCACTTGCTGGGCTTTTACCAGGCCGAGCACTTCGGTACGGAAGTCTTCTTCACGATCGGACCAGCGCAGGCCGCCACGGGCAACGTTGCCAAAGCGCAGGTGCACGCCTTCGACCCGTGGCGAGTAGACGAAGATTTCAAACTTCGGCACCGGCTTGGGCAGCTCGGGAATCGCGCGCGGGTCGAACTTGAAGCTGAAGTACGACTTGTTCTGGCCGTTGGCGTCGGTCTGGTAGAAGTTGGTGCGCAGGGTGGCCTTGATCAGGTCCAGGTAGCGACGCAGGATGCGGTCTTCGTTGAGCACCTGGACGTCGTCCAGGGCCGTGAGGATCGCCTGCTCCAGACGTTGCTGCTTGTCTTCCAGGTCGTCGGCGTTGAGCTTGCGCGCCAGGTAGAAGCGGGTCTTGAACAACCGGGTCAACTCGCGGGCGATGTCGGTGTGGTTGTTCAGGGTACTGGCGATGTAGCCCAGGTCGAAGCCCAGGCGAATCTGCTTGAGGTAACGGGCATAGGCACGCAGCAGCGCGACGTCACGCCATGGCAGGCCAGCGGTGAGCACCAGGCGGTTGAACGCATCGTTCTCGGCATCGCCATGCACGATATGCACGAACGCGTCCTGCAGGGTGTCGTTGAGCTGCTGGATGTCCAGGTTCACGCCTTCGGCGGCGATGAACGCAAAATCGTGGATCCAGAACTCGCGGCCATTGGCATGGCGCAGGCGATACGGGAATTCACCCAGCACGCGCAGGCCCAGGTTTTCCAGGATCGGCAGGACGTCGGACAGGGCCAGCGGGGTATCCGCGTGGTAGAGCTTGCAATGCAGCTCGCGCTGGCCGGACACCTGGCCCAACGGCTGGTAGAAACTCATCACCAGCGGGTTGCCTTCGGTGAGGCTGAGCAGGTGCTGCATGTCGACCACGGCCGAATGCGCCGCGAAACGCTCGCGGTAACCGGCCGGGAAGCCTTTCGGGAAGTCGGCCAGCACGTTGGTGCCGTGGGCTTCGCCGAAGCTTTCCACGACCAGGCTGGAGTAGTCGTCCTGCCAGCTGCGGCAGGCCTGCACCACTTCTTTTTCCAGTTGCAGCGGGTCGATGTCCAGGCGGTTCTTCGGGTCGACCCGCAGAATCAGTTGTACACGGGCCAACACGGATTCGGAGAAGAAGGTCCAGAATTCGCAGTCCGAGGCTTTCAGGCGATCCATCAGCACTTGCTGGATCTTCTGGCGCACTTCGGTGGAATAGATGTCGCGTGGCACATAGGCCAGGCAGTAGCAGAAACGACCGTACGGGTCTTTGCGCAGGAACACGCGGATCTTGTTGCGCTCCTGGATCTGCACGATCGACATCACGGTGCTGAACAGCTCGTCGACCGGGGTCTGGAACAGGTCGTCACGGGGCAATACTTCAACGACCTGGGCCAGCTCCTTGCCCAGGTGCGCCTTGGCCTGGAAGCCCGAACGGCGTTCGATTTCCGCGACCTTGCGACGGATATAAGGGATCACCCGCACGCTTTCGCCATACACCGACGAGGTGTACAGGCCCATGAAGCGGCATTCCTTGACGACCTTGCCGTCGGCATCGATCTGGCGGATCGACACGTAGTCCGGGTACGCCGGGCGGTGTACGCGGCTCGGGTGCGCGGCCTTGGCGAACGACAGCACGGTCGGCTCGCGCAGGTAGGACACGGCGTAGTCTTCGATGCGCAGGTCGTCGGCGGTCAGGCCGGCGCGCAGCAGCTTGGTCAGGCCGAGGAACGAGCTGGCGTCATATTCGATATGACCGCCATCCGCCTCGTCACGTACCACGAATTCCTCATAGCCCAGGAACGTGAAGTGGTTGCCCACCAGCCATTCCAGGAAGTTCTTGATCTCGGCCTTTTCTTCGCCGTCGATACCGAACGGGCTGGCGTCGATGCTTTCCAGCAGCTGCTGGACCTTGGCCTTCATCGGCTCGAAATCGGCCACGGCCACGCGCACTTCGCCCAATACCTGCTCCAGCTCTTTGCTCAGCACGTTGAGTTCGGCGGCGTTGGCGCAGCGGTCGATTTCCAGGTACATCAGCGATTCTTGCTGGATGCCTTCGCCCTGGGTGCCTTTAGGCAGGATTTCCAGCAATTCGCCCTTGCTGCCACGGCGTACGCTGAGCACGGTGGTTTGCAGGGTGTGAATACTGTAGCCACGGCGGTTCAGCTCGGTGCGTACCGAGTCCACCAGAAATGGCAGGTCATGGTGCAGCACTTCGACCGCAGTGTGGGTCGACTGCCAGCCATGACGTTCATAATCGGGGTTATAGACCCGCACTTGCGATTCAGTGTGATCAAAGCGCTCAAGCAGGCGCCAGGCAGACAGGGTGCAACCGGCCAGGTCGGAAAGGCGACGCTGGGTCAGTTCGTCCAGGGAAATAATGCCGAAGAATTGCTCAGCGAACAGCGCCACTTGTGGCAGTGCCTGTTCACTGATGTGCTGCGCCAGTGCCGCTTGCAGTTGATGCTGGAAGTCGGCCTTGCTGGCTGCGGTGAAGAACGCCATCTGTGGTACTCCGCTTGGGCTTGTTATTGATGGAAGCGTCGCGTGTTATCCCCTTGCGGGGAGACCGTCAGCTCTGTTCGCAGGTAACGAGTTAAGCACCTTAAACGAATCAGGGTGACAGGTGGGTGAAGCTGGACAAGACAGTCAGGTCACATACAACGTCCATTGAACGTACACCTTGCCGGGCGACGGTACGACGGGCAGGTCAGGCTCCCGGCACAGGGCACATCCGTTGCGCAGCTTAACGAGTGTAGGAAGACCGCTGCTTGCGGTGCTGCGACATATTCGGTCATCGGTAAGCAAGCTTGCGGTTGCGACTTGGACAACCCGGATTTTCCCGCAGAAAAACCGGCTGTTTTCGCCGCAGCGAGTACCAGAAATGACCGATCTTGCCCATCAGGTCATGCACTGGGTCTGACACAGGATGCAGCACAAAATTCGCCGCAATGGCACAATTGTCCACGCAACACCCTCCCCCACACAGGATTCCCCATGCTGCAGCTGAAAACCGACGCATTGATGGCCACCCCGTGCGACGACGAAGAAGACAACATGGCCATGCTCTGCTGCCACGGCAAAAACGGCGAGATGTTCATGTTGACCCGGTATCCGGATGAAAACGAAGTCGAGCTGACCTGGGATTACGAGCCGTCGACCCTGGACGGCCTCAAGGTCACCCTGAGTGATACCACGCTGCAGGTAGAACTCGCCGCAGGCGACGCCGACGCCCTGGGCGGCAAGGACCACCTGGCAATCACCCATGCCACAGCCGCCTCGGACTTGGCCGAAGTCGAGCAAACCCTGCAAAACATCCTCAAAGGCACCGGCACTTTCATCCGGATTTAAGCTGCACCATCGATCAAATGTGGGAGGGGGCCTACCCCCGATAGCATCGGGTCAGTTAATACATCTGTGACTGACGCGCCGCCATCGGGGTGTAGCCCCCTCCCACATTGACTGTGTTCCCACACAAAAACCCTACAAGTTTTTCTGAAAATACCCGTGACGCCGTTAGTCGCCACCCCCTTCGATGCATTAAAGTAAGCCTCCCAAGCCTGGCGCTCGCGCTCGACCACCAGGCTCATCTCTCCAGGAACCGTCATCGATGGAACATCGTGAAGCGCTGCTTGCGCTGCGAACCTTTCTTTCTACGCAGATTCTCGGCCAGGAAAAACTCATCGATCGCCTGCTCATCGCCCTGCTCGCCGACGGCCACATGCTGGTGGAAGGCGCGCCGGGCCTGGCCAAGACCAAGGCGATCAAAGAGCTGGCCGAAGGCATCGAAGCGCAGTTCCATCGCATCCAGTTCACTCCCGACCTGTTGCCGGCCGATATCACCGGCACCGAGATCTATCGCCCGGAAACCGGCAGCTTCGTGTTCCAACAGGGGCCGATCTTCCACAACCTGGTGCTGGCCGACGAAATCAACCGTGCCCCGGCCAAGGTGCAATCCGCCTTGCTGGAGGCCATGGCCGAGCGCCAGGTCAGTGTCGGGCGCAGCACCTATGAGTTGTCGCCGCTGTTTCTGGTGATGGCCACGCAGAACCCCATCGAGCAGGAAGGCACCTACCCGTTGCCCGAAGCCCAGCTCGACCGTTTCCTGATGCATGTCAAGATCGGCTTCCCGGACGCCGCCGTGGAGCGGCGCATCCTGCAACAGGCGCGGGGCGAAGCGCTCAACGGCGAAACCAAGCCTGAACGCCGCGTCAGCCAGCAGGCGATCTTTGCCGCGCGCAAGGAAATCCTCGGCCTGTACATGGCCGATGCGGTGGAGGAATACCTGGTGCAGTTGGTCATGGCCACGCGCACCCCGGCCAAGTTCGACCCGGAGATGGCCGAATGGATCGCCTACGGCGCCAGCCCGCGCGGCTCCATCGCCCTCGACCGCTGCGCCCGTGCCCATGCCTGGCTGGCCGGGCGTGACTTTGTCAGCCCGGAGGATATCCAGGCGGTGCTGTTCGACGTGCTGCGCCACCGCATCATCCTGTCCTTCGAAGCCGAAGCCGCCGGGATCGACCAGGACCGCGTGGTACAACGCATTCTCGACGTCGTTGCCGTCGCTTGAAGTCGATGAACGCCAGCGATGGAATCCGCGTCACCCTCAGCGAATTGATTGAGATGCGCCACCGCGTGCGCGAAGTGCAGCTGTTTTCCACGCCGAGCCAGCGCAGCCCGCTGATTGGCCTGCACCACTCCAAGCTGCGCGGGCGCGGCGTCGACTTCGACCAGGTGCGCGTGTACCAGGCCGGGGACGACGTGCGCACCATCGACTGGCGTGTGACCGCGCGCACCCAGGAACCGCATACCAAGCTGTTCCACGAAGAACGCGAACGCCCGATCTTTATCATGGTGGAGCAAAGCTGCCGGCTGTTTTTCGGTTCGGGGCAGATGTTCAAGTCGGTGCTGGCGGCCCAGGCCGCCAGCCTGATCGGCTGGGCAGCCCTGGGGCATAACGACCGCGTCGGCGGGCTGGTGTTCGGTGACAACGAGCACTACGAAATCAAACCCCGGCGCAGCAAGCAAAGCCTGCTGCAATTGCTCAACCGCCTGGTGCGGGTCAACCAGAGCCTCAACACCGAGAGCCGCCCCGAAGCCGACGCCCTGGGCATGGCCCTGCGCCGTGGGCGTGAAGTCCTGCGCCCGGGCAGCCTGGTGATCGTGATCTGTGATGAACGCGCCCTCACCGAAGGTGCAGAACAACAACTGAGCCTGCTGTCACGCCATTGCGACTTGCTGCTGATGCCGATCTCCGACCCGCTGGACCATGCCCTGCCCGCCGCCGGGCTGCTGCGTTTCGCGCAAAGAGGCGCACAGTTGGAACTGGACACATTGAATTTCGACTTGCGCCAAGCCTACAAGGCCCAGGCCGAAGCGCGCATCGCCCGCTGGGAATTGCTCGCGCAGAAACTGCGAATACTGTTGATGCCGTTGAGCACCCAGAGTGAAATGGTCGAGCAACTGCGCGAATACCTCAACCCGCAACGCCCGGTTAAAAAGCAATGAGCAGCCTCGACCAACTGCAACCTTTGATCGCCCCGCCGAGCATTGGCTTCTGGCCACCCGCGCCCGGCTGGTGGCTGTTGCTGCTGATCATCCCGCTGCTGGGCTGGGGCCTGTGGTCGTTGCGCCGCTTTGTGCCCGCGCGGCGCCCCTTGGCTCGCGCCGAACAACCGCTCGACCCGCTGCGCATCGCGGCCCTGGCGGAACTCGCCCTGATGCCCAAACCCTATGACGGCGCCCCCGCCGGCGCCTGGCTGCAGCAGCTCAATGGCCTGCTCAAGCGCTTGTGCCGCAACGACTATCCCTACAGCCAGAGCCACACCCTCAACGGCCGCAAATGGCTGGCGTTCCTCGATAACCGCTGCCCCGCCGCCGGCCTCACGCGCTGGATGGTGCTGGTGGAAGGCGCCTATAAACCCGAATGCAAACTCGATGACAAAGCCATCGCGGGCCTGACCCAAGCCGTCGACACCTGGATTCGCAAACATGTTTGAGTTCGCCTGGCCGTGGATCTTCGCCCTGTTGCCATTGCCCTGGGTGATGCGGCTTATATTGCCGGCGGCCGACAGCGGCGAGCCGGCGTTGAAAGTCAGCTACCTCAGCGACCTCGAAGGCCTCGCCCGCCGCCGCGCGCGGGTCAACCTGCCCGGCTGGCGCCAGCAGGCCCCGTTCGTGCTGCTGTGGCTGCTGCTGCTGACGGCCGCCGCCCGGCCCGAGTGGCTCGGCGAACCGCTGCCGATTGCCGCCAGTGGCCGCGATCTACTGGTGGCGGTGGACGTGTCCGGTTCCATGGACTTTCCCGACATGCACTGGCAGGACGAGGACGTCAGCCGCCTGAGCCTGGTCCAGCACCTGCTCGGCGACTTCCTAGAAGCGCGCGAAGGTGACCGCGTGGGCCTGATCCTGTTCGGCAGCCAAGCCTACCTGCAAGCGCCGCTGACCTTCGACCGCCGCACCGTACGCACCTGGCTGGATGAAGCGCGCATCGGCATCGCCGGCAAGAACACCGCCATCGGCGACGCCATCGGCCTGGCCCTGAAACGCCTGCGCCAGCGTCCGGCGCAAAGCCGCGTGCTGATCCTGGTCACCGACGGCGCCAACAATGCCGGGCAGATCGACCCGCTGACCGCCGCGCGCCTGGCGGCTGAGGAAGGCGTGAAGATCTACCCCATCGGCATCGGTGCCGACCCCGAACAAACCGGCTCCCTGGGGATCCTGGGCGTCAACCCGAGCCTGGACCTCGACGAACCGGCGCTCAAGGCAATCGCCGAGGCCACCGGCGGGCGCTACTTCCGCGCGCGCGACGGCGAGGAACTGCAAGCGATCAAGGACACCCTCGATCAACTCGAACCGGTCGAGCAACAACCCACCCAGGCCCGCCCCGCCCAGGCGCTCTACAGCGCCCCCCTGGCATTGGCGCTGATCCTCAGCCTGTTGCTGGTGATCCAGGAACGCTGGCCCAACAACGCCTTGCAACGCTTGTTCAACAAACTCTCCACCAAGGGCCATTTCCTGCAACAGCACCCTGAATGGCGCCAGCGCCTGAACCGCCTGCGTTTGCGGAGGCGTCGATGATCGACTTGTGGCCGCACTGGTTCCGTCCCTGGTGGCTGTTGCTGCTGCCGCTGCTCGGCTGGTTGCTGTGGCAACTGTGGCATCGGCAAAAACGCGCCGGGCGCTGGCAGATGATCCTGCCACCGGCCTTCCACGCCGTGCTGCTCAGCGGCGGCAACGGGCGCGAAAGCAAATCGCCCTGGGTGATCCTCGGCATCGCCTGGCTGCTCGCGCTTCTCGCCTTGCTCGGCCCCAGCTGGCAACGGGTGGAACAAACCAGTCAGAAACCGTCCGACCCGCTGGTGGTGCTGCTGGAACTGACCCCGGAGATGCTCGCCACCGACAGCCCGCCCAGCCGCCTGGAACAGGCTCGGCGCAAACTGTATGACTTGTTGCAGGCGCGCAGCGACGCGCAAACCGCCATCGTCGTGTATGCCGGCAGTGCGCACATACTGGTGCCGCTGTCGGACGACCTGGCCACCAGCCGCAACCTGCTCGAAGCCCTGCGCCCCTCGCTGATGCCCGAGCCCGGCCATCGCGCCGACCTGGCCGTGGACAAAGCCCTGGGCCTGCTCAAGCAAGGCGGTCTCGGCCAGGGGCGCCTGTTGCTGATTGGCTCCTCGCTGTCCAAACAGGAACGCCAGGGCATTCGCTTGCTGCTGCAAGGCAGCCAGGCGCCCAGCCTGTCGATCCTCGGCGTTGGCAGCCGCGAAGGCACGCCGGTGACCCAGGAAAGCGGCGAGTTCCTCAAGGACGAACAGGGCGCGATCCTGGTGCCGCGCCTCGACAGCCCGACGCTCAAGGCGTTCGCCAGCGAGATGGGCGGCCGTTACCGCGCCGCGCGCCTGGACGACAAGGACCTGCGCCAACTTGGCGTACTCGACACGCCCCAAGCCCTGCGCAACGACGGCCAACTGCTGCACCTCGACACCTGGGCCGACCAGGGCTACTGGCTGCTTCTGCCGCTGTTGCTGCTGGCCGCCTGCGCCGGGCGCCGGGGCTGGCTGTTCTGCCTGCCGTTGCTGCTGTTGGGCGCGCCGCAGCCCAGCTACGCGTTCGAATTCCAGGACCTCTGGCTGCGCCCTGACCAGCAAGGCCAGTACCTGCTGAAGAAAAAGCACCCCGCCGAAGCCGCCGAGCGTTTCGAAGACCCACAATGGCAAGGCGTGGCGCTGTACGAGGCCGGTAACTACGCCGAGGCCATCAAGCGTTTCGCCGAGGGCAGCGACGCCTATTCCCACTACAATCGCGGCAATGCCCTGGCCAAGTCCGGCGAACTGGAAGCGGCTATCGACGCCTATGAACAGGCGCTGGAAGCCCAGCCCGACCTGCAACCGGCCCTGAAGAACAAAGCCCTGGTGGAGAGCCTGATCCAGCAACAGGCCCAGCCCGAGCCGACTCAGCCGGCAAAAAACGAGGATGACGAAACCACCCAACCCGGCCAAACTGCGCAACCGGGCGCCACTGGGCAAAGTGCCACAGGAGGCGAGGAGTCATCCCCTGCCCAGGGTGAAACCGGCACCCATGATACCCAGGCCGGCGCCACGCCGCAGGCCGGTGGCAATGACGTGCCGGGCAGCGAGCTGGGGGATGAGCAGACCACCACCCCGCCCTTGCGCCCCACGGACACCAGCCTTGACGGTGAACGCCGCCAGGCCCTGGAACAATGGCTGCAGGAGATCCCGGACAACCCCGGCGAACTGCTGCGGCGCAAATTCTGGTACGAACAGCAACAGCATCAGGACAAGACTCGATGAGCCGCCGCACCACCCTTCTGCTTCTGCTCGCGTTATCGGCAGGCCACGCCCAGGCGGCGAGCCTGGTCGCCAGCGTCGACCGCAGCCGCCTCAACTCCGGGGAAACGGTAGAACTGACGGTGGAATCCAGCGACGTCACCCAGTTCGGCAAGCCGGACCTGTCCCCCCTGGATGCGCAGTTCGAAGTCAGCGGCACCCGGCAGATCAACCAGCTCACCACCTTGGGTGGCGACAATCACGCCACCACGCGCTGGATCATTACCCTGCTGCCCAAGGAAAACGGCAACGTGGTGATTCCACCGTTGCAAGTGGGTGAATACAAGACCCAGCCCATTACCCTGCAAGTCGTGGAAACCAGCAGCCAGGACACCAATGCCGAACTCGCGCCGGTCTTTGTCGAAGCCAACCTCGACCAGTCCACCGTGTACGTCCAGGCCCAGGCCCTGTTAACACTGCGCGTCTACCACTCGGTGTCGCTGTACGACGACAGCAGCCTCACGCCGTTGCAGATCCCCGATGCGCGCATCGAGCAACTGGGCGAGTCACGCACCTACGAAAAGGTCATCAACAGCATTCGCCACGGTGTGATCGAAACCCGCTATGCCATCTACCCGCAGCATAGCGGCAACCTGGCGATACCCACGCAGACCTTCAGCGCCACGTTGGTGGAGTCGCGTCCACAGCAAGAGAACAGCTTGCAAGGCACCAAGCCCGGCAAGCTGATTCACGTCAGCTCCGCGCCGCTGCAACTGACGGTCAAGCCGAAGCCGGAACTCTACCCGGCCGACGCCCCCTGGTTACCGGCACGCAGCCTGACCTTGAGCGAAAACTGGAACCCCGAGCCGACCCACGTGCAGGTCGGCGACTCCCTGACCCGCAGCCTCACGCTCAAGGCCGAAGGCTTGTCCAGCGCGCAGCTGCCGGCCCTGCCCAGCACCGACATCAACGGCCTGCGCCGCTACCCGGACCAACCGGTGCTCGCCAACCAGAACAACGACCGCGGCCTGATCGGCAGCCGCGAAGACCGCGAAGCGCTGGTGCCCACCCACGTCGGCGCCCTTGAGCTGCCACCGGTGGAAGTGGTGTGGTGGAACACCCACGAAGATCACCTGGAACGCACCAGCCTGCCGGCCCGCACCCTGCAAGTCGCGAACAACCCGAGCCTGGTGGTGGACACCCCCGCCACCCCCACCATCATCACCGCCCCCGACGATAGCCGCCTGTGGCTGTGGCAACTGAGCACCTTGATCCTGGCTTGCACCACCCTGCTCGGCTTCGGCCTGTGGTGGCGGGCACGCTGGCAGCCGGCCGTATTGCGCGCCGCCCAGACCGGCCCGAGCCCGCGCACCCTGCTCGACGACCTCAAGCGCGCCGCCCAGGCCAACGACCCCCAGGCCACCCGCCAGGCGCTGGATGCGTGGGCGCGGCAACAGCCGGAAACCCTGGCCGACATGGCGGCGCGGTTCGTGCCGCTGTCGGATGCGCTGGATGGGTTGAACGGCGCGCTCTACAGCGAGAGCGGTCACTATTGGGTCGGCGAAGACCTGTGGCGTGCGGTGAAAGCCATCCCGATGGCCGAGCGTGAGCAGGACCCCGCGACGGATACCACCAGCTTGCCGCCGCTGTATCCCAAATAAGCCCCGCTGCATCCCTGACACTCCACAAATCAAAATATGGGAGGGGCCGTGCGACGATTCGACTTGCCCCTGATTGCGATGGGTTGGCTCGACGCTGAACGCCCGGCAGACAGGGCTGCTGTGGCGAGCAGGCTTGCCCTGCGTTGGGCTGCGAAGCGGCCCCAAAACCAGCCACTGAGGCGCGCCTGACACAGCGCAGGTGTCTTTGTCAGGGGCCGCTTCGCGGCCCAACGCAGGGCAAGCCTGCTCGCCACGGCTGCCCGCTTGTCACAACTGCCTGATTGCCAAAGGGGGGTTATGCGTCGTCTGAAGCAGCGTGTTCGCAATACAGGTAAACTCCCCTCCTTTTCATCTTCTCCGCGGAGTTCGCCTTGCGTCTGTTCCACACCTCCGACTGGCACCTTGGGCAAAACCTGCACGGCCAGGAACGCGACTTCGAACATGCCTGTTTCCTTGAGTGGCTGCTGCGCCAGCTCCATGCCCACCAACCTGATGCGCTGTTGATCGCCGGCGACATCTTCGACACGGTCAACCCACCGCTCAAGGCCCAGGAGCGTCTGTACGACTTCATCATCAGCGCCCACGAACAAAACCCCGACCTCACCATAGTAATGATCGCCGGCAACCACGACTCCGGCTCGCGGATCGAACTGCCCGCCCCGTTGATGCGGCGCTTGCACACCCATGCCCTGGGCCGCGTGCTATGGCTGGACGACGGCCAACTGGACGCCGAACGCCTGCTGATTCCCCTGCCGAATGCCAAGGGCAAGGTTGCCGCGTGGTGCCTGGCGCTGCCGTTCCTGCGCCCGGCGGAAGTCACCGGGGCGCACCTGGGCGACGACTACCTGCACGGCATCGGCCAGGTCCATGAATGGCTGATCGCCGCCGCCAACGCCAAACGCAAAAAAGGCCAGGCGCTGATTGCCATCAGCCATGCGCACATGGCCGGCGGCTCGGTGTCGGAAGACTCCGAGCGCAGCCTGATCATCGGCAATGCCGAGGCGCTGCCGGCCAAACTGTTCGATAAAAGTGTCGGCTATGTCGCCCTCGGCCATTTGCACAAGCCGCAAAAGGTGAATGGCGAAGAGCGCATTCGCTACAGCGGCTCGCCGATTCCACTGTCGTTTTCCGAAATTGGCTACAAGCACCAGATTCTCGACGTGACGTTCCAGGGCGAACGACTGGTCAGCGTCGAGCCGCTCCTGATCCCGCGTTCGGTCAACCTGCAACGCCTGGAAGCGGCGCCCCTGGCCGACATCCTCAAGCAACTGGCCGAGCTGCCCGACATCGACCTGTTGGCCGAAACCCAGCGCCATCCCTGGCTGGAGGTGCGGGTACGCCTGGACGAGCCGCAACCCGACCTGCGCCAGCAAATCGAAACCGCCCTGCAAGGCAAGGCCGTGCGCCTGGTGCGCATCGCTGCCGAATACGCCGGCAAACGCGGCAGCGACGACACGGACGATCAACACCTGATCGAACTCGACCAGCTCACTCCCCAGGAGCTGTTCAGTCGCGCCTGGCAGGACAGCTACGGCAGTGAAGTGGATGAACAGACCTTGAAGGATTTCGCCGTGCTGCTCCAGGAAGTACAACAGGAGGGCGAACAGCCATGAAGATCCTCGCCATCCGCCTGAAAAACCTCGCCTCCCTGGCCGGCCCGTTCGAGATCGACTTTACCGCCGAGCCCCTGGCCAGCGCCGGGCTGTTCGCCATCACCGGGCCAACCGGCGCCGGTAAAAGTACCCTGCTCGATGCCCTGTGCCTGGCGCTGTTCGGCGCGGTGCCGCGCCTGGGCGATACCGGCCAGGCCAAGATGCCCGACGCTGATACCGATATCTCCATCGGTGACCCGCGTACCCTGATCCGTCGCGGCACCGGCGGCGGTTATGCCGAGGTGGACTTCGTCGGCGTCAATGGCCGTCGCTACCGCGCGCGCTGGGAAGCCAACCGCGCACGTGACAAAGCCAGCGGCAAGCTGCAAAACAGCCGGCAAAGCCTGATCGACCTGGACAGCGACCAACTGCTGGCCAGCCAGAAAACCGAATACAAGACCCAGCTGGAACTGGCCCTGGGCCTGAATTTCGAGCAATTCACCCGCGCGGTGTTGCTGGCGCAAAGCGAGTTCAGTGCGTTCCTCAAGGCCAACGACAACGAGCGCAGCGAGCTGCTGGAAAAACTCACCGACACCGCGCTCTACACCCAGTTGGGCCGTCGGGCCTTCGACAAGGCCAAGGACGCCAAGGACGCGCACAAGCAGCTGCAAGACCAGGCCACTGGCGTGGTGCCCCTGGCGCCTGAAGCCCGCGCCGAACTCGACCAGCAACTGGCCGACGCGCAGCAACAGCTCAAAACCCAACAAAACCAGCTCAAACAGCTGGAATTGCAGCACACCTGGCTCAAGGAACTGCGCGAATGGCAGGAGCGCCAGCGCAGTGCCACCGAGCAGCTCCAGCGTGCGCAAGCGGAGTGGGACAACCAGGCCACGCAGCGCCAGGACCTGAGCCGCCTCGATCAACTGGCACCGCAACGCCATCAGTTTGCGCGCAGGGCAGAACTCCTCACCTTGCTGGCGCCGCTGGCCGCGCAGATTCAGGCGCACATCGAGCAACAGGCCGAGTTGCATACCCGCCAGGCCCAGGCCCAACAACAGCAGATATCGGCCCAGGCGGCACTGGCCGAAGCCCTCAAGGCCCAGGGCGACGCCGTGCCGTTGCTGCGCCAGGCCTTTGAAGCACAAAGCACCCTCGCCCACTTGACCAGAGACCTGGCCAAGCGCACCGAGGACAAACAGCAACACGAAACCGCCTGCGCCGAAGGCCAGGCGCTGCTCAAGGGCTTGCAGGACAAGCACACCCACGTTGCCGAGCGCTTGCAACGCCTGGCCGCCGAACTTGAACGCAGCAGCGCCCTCGCCCCGCTCAGCGAGGCCTGGGGCGCCTACCGCGACCGCCTGCAACAGCTGATGCTGATCGGTAATCGCCTGAAGAAAGGCCAGTCCGAACTGCCGCAACTGGAACAGCGCGCCACGACCGCCGCGGAAAAGTTCGCCCAACAACGTGACGCGCTCGACCTGCTGTACCAGGAAGCCGGTGCCGAGCCGCACGCCGTGGCCGAGCAGATCCAATTGCTGGCCAGCCTGCTGCAAGACAATCGCAAGCAGCAACGCGCCTTCGAAGACCTGACTCGCCTGTGGGACAGCCAACAACAGCTGGACCAGCAAGCCGCAGCCCTGACGCAAAAACTCGCAGATGCCCAGCAGCAGCGCGAACAACTGAACCAGACCGGCCTGCAAACCAAGGCCGAACTGGCCGTCGCCGAACAAACCCTGACGGTGACCAAGCAACTGCTGGAACGCCAGCGCCTGGCGCGCAGTGCCAGCGTCGAGGAATTGCGCGAGCAATTGCAGGACGGCCAGCCCTGCCCGGTGTGCGGCAGCCATGAGCATCCGTATCACCAGCCCGAGGCCCTGCTGCAAAGCCTGGGTCGCCATGATGAAAGCGAAGAGGCCACGGCGCAGAAAGCCGTCGACACCCTCAAGGAAAAACTCACCGAGCTACGTGGCGAAGTGGGCGGCCTGATCGCCCAGCAAAAAGAATTCCTGCAACAACAGGAACACCTGGCAACCCAACAGCACGCGCTCCAGCCCAGCCTGGACGCGCACCCACTGGCGGCCTCGCTGTTCAATCAGGACGAAGCCAAACGCAGCCATTGGTTGGCCCAGCAACTCAGCCAACTGACCCAAAGCATCACCCAGGACGAACAGCGCCAGGGCGCCCTGCTCAACCTGCAGCAAAACGCCGGGCGCTTGCAGCAACAACTGCAAGCCGCCCAGGACGCGAGCCAGCAGGCACGCCAATTGCTGGTCGACCAGCAGCGCGAGCTGTCCAACGACCGCGAGCGCCTCGACGAAGAACTCAACGCCTTCGCCAGCCTGCTGCCCGCCGACACCCTGGAAGGCTTGCGCAGCGACCCGGCCGCGACCTTCATGCAATTGGACCAGCAGGTCAGCCAGCGCCTTGAGCAGCTTGGTCATCAACATGACGAGCTGGCCGAGCAGCAGGAACGCCAGCAGGCCATCGAGAAAGAACACACGCACCAGCAGCATCGCCAACAGCAGCTCGACGTCTTGCATCAGCAGGTCACCGAGTTGAGCGAGCAACAGCAGGCCGCCCAGGCGACGCTCACCGCGCTGCTGGGCGAGCACACCAGCGCCGAACACTGGCAGCAGCAGCTGGAACAGGTGGTGGTGCAGTCACGCCAGAGCGAGGCCGACGCCAACCAGCAGTTGCAGGACATCCGCAACCAACTGATCCAACTGGCCGCCGACCTCAAGGCCCAGCAGGAGCGCCAGCAATCCTTCGAAGCCGAACAGCACACCCTCGACGCCCGCACCAACGAATGGCGCGCCCTGCACCCCGAACTGGATGACCACGGCCTGGCCCGCCTGCTGGCGTTCGACGACAAGCAGGTCAGCGAACTGCGCCAGCAGGTGCAACACAGCGAAAAAGCCGTCGAACAAGCCAAGGTTTTGCTGCAAGAGCGCGAGCAACGCCTGGCCGAACACCTGGCCTTGCACAACGGCAACCTGGAAGCCGAAGCGCTCGACAGCGCCCTGGCCGCCCTCAACCAGCAATTGGCCGAGGGCGAAAAACAGTGCGCCGAGTTGCGTGCGCGCCAAGCCGACGACCAACGTCGCCAGGACGCCAACCACGCCCTGGCCGAGCAAATCGCCAGAGCCTATGACGAGTGGCAACGCTGGGCGCGCCTGAATGCGCTGATCGGCTCGGCCACCGGTGACACGTTCCGCAAGATCGCCCAGGCCTATAACCTGGACTTGCTCGTGCACCATGCCAACGTGCAATTGCGCCAGCTGGTGCGCCGCTACCGCCTCAAGCGCGGTGGCAGCATGCTCGGGCTACTGGTGATGGACACCGAAATGGGCGACGAACTGCGCTCGGTGCATTCGCTGTCCGGCGGCGAGACATTCCTGGTGTCGCTGGCACTGGCATTGGGCCTGGCGTCGATGGCGTCGAGTACGTTGAAGATCGAATCGCTGTTTATCGACGAAGGCTTCGGCAGCCTCGACCCTGAGTCGCTGCAACTGGCGATGGACGCCCTGGACGGCTTGCAGGCCCAGGGCCGCAAGGTGGCGGTGATCTCCCACGTGCAGGAAATGCACGAACGCATCCCGGTGCAGATCCAGGTCAAGCGCCAGGGCAACGGCCTGAGCACCCTGGAGGTCAAGTGAGCGAAGCGCTGCTGTATTCATTCCGGCGCTGCCCGTATGCGATGCGCGCGCGCCTGGCCTTGGGTTATTCCGGCGTGCCCGTACGCATCATCGAAGTCAGCCTGAAAGCCAAGCCCGCTGAAATGCTGGCACTGTCCCCAAAAGGCACGGTGCCAGTGTTGAGTGTGGACGCTCAGGTGATCGATGAAAGCCTGGCGATCATGCAATGGGCGTTGGCGCAGCACGACCCGGAGGACTGGTTGCTGCAGGGTGATCCGGCGGTGCTGGCACTGATTGCCGAGAACGATCAGGTATTCAAGCATCACTTGAATCGATACAAGTACGCCGAGCGCTACCCGGAGCAACCGATGGAAGCGCATCGGGCCGAGGGCGAAGTGTTCTTGCAGAAACTGGAGGGGTTGCTGGCGCATCGCGCCTATTTGCTCGCAGACCATCCGAGCCTGGCGGACATGGCCTTGCTGCCGTTTGTACGGCAATTTGCGCATGTCGATCGAGAATGGTTTGCCGGTACCCCCTACAGCGGGTTGCAGCGCTGGTTGGACGCGCTCCTGCAATCGCCGCTGTTTATCGGGGTGATGGCGAAGGCTTAGCCTTCCACCAAGTTCAATAATCGCTCACGGGCGATCTCCGGCTCGTTGTCCACCAGCTGCACGGAGGACAGGATCGGGGCGGAATAGAGGAACAGGATTACTGCTGCCAGTCGGAGTGCCATGCTGTCGATTCCAGGAAGAAAGGAGTCAATATTTCAGCGTCAAATTTAAACACATGTCATTGTGCCATTACCTCTATTTTTTTCCTCCCGACGCACAAACGCCAAACCACTCGAACGCAAGTGGCTACGTTCCAGTGGTTTGGCGTCTGCTTGTGTGCAGGGTCAATCAGCGCTCACTGCTGGGTTTTGTGATCCAGGGCGGCATAGAAGTTGGCGCTTTGTTGCAGGTATTTCTGGGTGTAGGCGCTGGTGCTGGATTTTTTGCCGGTGAGTTCCACGCTGGCGGCCGCTGGCAGGGCCACGGTGGCGGAAACGGCGGAAGCGGCGATGATCGAGAAGAGATTGAAGTTCATGTCGGTAACCCTTGTGTTCGTTTGGTTGAGTGGCCGGGGAAGGCCTTGGAACCAAACTTACGCCCGAGGGCTAAGCCTTAGAAATGCTTTGAAACAGTAGCCGCTATTAATCGAATTAATACAAAGGGTCAGGCCCCGCGGTGCGGGGCCTGTGGCTTATTGACGCACCAGGAACTTGAGGTCGCTGGGGGCATCGATCGGCAATTTCTGCACGGTTTTACCCAGCAGGCCGGTCTTGGGGTCGCGTTCAACCACCACGATTTCATTGCTTTTCTGGTTGGCGATCAGCAGGAACCTGCCGCTCGGGTCCAGGCTGAACTCACGCGGGTGGTCGCCTTCCACGGAGCGGCGCTGCAATTCCTTGAGGTGCGCGGTGGTCGGGTCGATGCTGAACACCAGCACCTGATTGGCCGTCCCCCGGTTGCTCACGTACAGGAACTTGCCGTCGCTGGACGCGTGCAGCGCGGCACCCGCTTTGTCCGACACCGGTTGCCCGGCGGCGAAATCCACCAGTTGGGTCTGGGTGAGCTTACCGTCGTTGTAATCGAATACCGCGACCTGGGCGCTCATCTCGGTGGTCAGCCAGGCGTGCTTGCCGTCCGCGCTGAACAGCAAGTGTCGCGGGCCGCTGCCGGGTGGCAGTGGCACCGACGCAGGGGTCGCCGGGGTCAATGGCAGTTCGTGGTTGGCCTTGGGGTCATAGTGGTAGGCAAACACCTTGTCGGCGCCCAGGTCCTGGACAAACACATATTTGCCATCCGGCGATGACACCACCGAATGCACATGGTTGGAGGCCTGGCGCTCGGGGTTCACACGGCTGGCCGGGTGCCCGCTCAGTTGCACCGGTGCCGACAGCTTGCCGCCCGCGTCGACCGGCAGGATCGCCAGGCTGCCGCCCGGATCTTCGAGGACCGAATAGTTGGCGACGAACAGGTAGCGGCCATCCACGGCGACGCTGGAATGCGTTGGTTCGTTGCCCAGGCTCTGCACCTGGTTGATCAGGGTCAGCTGATGGCTCTGCGGGTCGATGCTGTAGCTGCTGACGCGGCCAACCGGGTCTTTCTGGCCAGGACCGTTCTCGTTGACCACAAACAGGTGCTTCTGGTCTTTGGAGAGCGTCAGCCACGACGGGTTGGCGGCCTTCGCGGCCAGCACCGGCTTGCCATTGAACTGGCCAGTACGGCTATCGAATTGCAGGCGGTAGATCCCTTCGCTGCTGCCCGCCGTGTAGCTGCCCACCAGCAGTTCATAGGTGTCGGCGGGCGCGGCCTGCACCGACATCGCACCGACACTGCCCGCCATCAGCAGGGGCCAGAATTTACGCATCATCATCCGCTTCATCCTCATCGTTATTGTTGCCGGTGACCGCGCTCATGCAGACCAGGCGGTGCTCGCCGGAGTCACCGATCAGGGTCCAGCTTTGCAAGGTCTCATCGAAGGTGGCGGTCTCCACCTGTTGCCGGCTGAAGCTCCAGCGTTTTTCCGCACGCCCGTCCATGGCGATGATCTGCAATGTCTCATCATTGAGCGTGAAGTCGAAGGCGTGCAGCCCGTCGATTTCAAGCATGTCGCTGGTGGCTAGGACGTCGGGCAGTTTTTCGGCAGTCATGGCAGGTCAATCATCTACGGGAAAACGCCAATGATAGCCCAGGGGCCCCAGGACGGTGCCGGTTTCGCTACCGGGCGCGTTACAAATACGTCGAAACAGACGCCTCTGCCCCGCACCACTCAAGGCGTGGGCCCGAGTTCCCGCGGCACCTGGAAACAGTTCATAACGCATTGCCGAAGCTGGGCGTGCAACGGGCGGGTATTTTTCCCAGCCTGTTTTTGTCTCCCCCAGCCAAGGAAGTGCCTGTATGCAATCGGTCAGAAACAACCCCCGCCTGTTCACGTTTTCGTTGCCGATCGAACCTGAGCCATCGGCCAGCCGTCAACCTGCTACACCGGCGCCCGAGCCCGCGACACCCACAAGAACCGCCCGCTTATTCTCCCCAGGGCGGGGTAAAGTGCCCCTGAGCCTGCAAGGCAAGCTCGCAGCCGCTCATCCAGCCCCCACACCGCCCGACACGCCCGCCAAGGTGGTGGCCAACCAGTTCGCCACGCGCCCCACCGTGCGTTCAGTGGTCGCCAAACTGCTCGACGACGCGCTGAAAATCGACAGCGCCAACACCGCCCTGGCCGGTTCCTCGCCAGACCGGCCGACACCCCTGCTGGACCTTGCCCTTGAGCATCTGGCCAACGGCGCCGAGCTGGACTTTTCCGGCCCGCGCCAGTGGGTCAAGTCCGACACCGGCAGCCCTGCCCCACTGGACAGCCATTCGCTCGAGCTGGCGATCCGCAGCCTGCGCCCCAACCTCAAGCCTGCCTATGCCGAAGCGTTGAGCCAGTACTGGGGCCAGCCGGCCTTTGGCGCCACCAGCCGCTGGCTGTGGCTCAGCGATACATTGAAAAACACCCTGCGCATCGCCGGCCTCCAGCAACCCGGCCTGGACCCGCAGCAACGCGAAACCCTCGACCAGATCACCCGCTACCCCGATGCGGGCGAACGCAACACCCTGTACGGCGCGGGCGCCGCCAAGGTATTCCGGGTGGACACGACCCTGACGCATCAAGGCACTGCATCTACGGTGAGCAGCCCGGACCTTTTGATTACACGCCAGGTGGGCGAACGCACCCTGGTGCTGCACGCGACGGCCCAGGGCGTCGTCACGCCTTATACCTCCCTGGAAGCCTTCGCCACAGCCTGGGAGCGCCAACTCAGCGCAAGGTTCACGTTCGATCACCTGACCTGGAAACGCACCGAGTCGGATGGCACCGTGTTCGATACCCAGGCCGCCATCATGCTCGATCAACAGTTGCAGAACCTGGACGCGATACAGCTGCCGGCCAAAACCAACGTGACCAACCTGGAGCAGGTCTTTACCCAGGCCAGCGACACCTCGCACTGGTTCAGTGACACGGCGTCGGCGGCGCGGCTTGAGCAGATGCAACGCAAGATGCCGCCATGGCTGACCCAGGCCAGCGACGCCGACCGTTTCACCTACCAACGCCAGACCCTGGCGCTGGCCAGCAGTGTGCAGCGCCACCAGGGGCGCTCCTTCCTCACCGACATCCCCGACCTGCGCACCTATGCCGAGCAACAGCTCAACGCACATTTGGCGCCCAAGGGCTATACCGCCAAAGACCTGGAGATCACGTTCAACGTGCCGGTCGGCGACCTCGGCAGCGGTTATATCGAACCGATCAAGATGAACCTGGTGGACATGGCCCTGGAAAATCTTGCTGGCCTGCCCAAGGGCGCCATGGAGATTCGCCTGCGCGGGCAACGGGTGAACGACGTGCAGATGCCGCAGAGGCTCAAGGACCTGATCAGCAGCGTCGATATCGGCCAACACTATCCGGCCCTGCTCAATCAGCAACTACTCAGTGATACCGAGCAGGCGCGGCAGCGTAGCGCCTTGTTTACCGAGCAGGTGCCTGTGCAACTGGCCCTGCAGGCCCTGGAACTCAAGCTCAAGGGCGAAGCCGGCGTAACCGACGGGGGTTACCGGCTGGTCGAAGCGGTGACGCGGCCCGGCAGCGGCCCGCGTACAGTCGACGGGCAGCCCGTCACCGTCCGGCCGCTGGCCTTCCTGCACAAACCCGGAGCGACGCCGGACGTGGTCGCCAATATGTTCCTGCTCGAGCCCAAGGACCCGACACGCGGCCCGCACTTGCTGTATCGCCCGCTGCTGGCACCGCCCTTGCTGGAGTTTGCCAGCCGTGACGCTCTGCTGGCTGCGGTCCAGGCACCTGGCCCGCTGCAACACAGCATCCTGGCCTGGCTGCCCGATGACAAGACCCGTGCGATCTACGCCAACGATGGTTTCAAGACCCCGCACATTACGCACTACAGCCTGTTCAACGAGTTCGATGCGCCCGACACGCCCGCGCCGACGGCGTTGGCCGTCGACGGCTACGCCGCGGCCGAGGCACTGGACAAGGCGTTGCTCGACGGCCAGCTGATGCAACACCTGTTCAGTACCAATGCGCGAAGCCTGGTCACGCTCGCCGAGGGCCAGTCCGTCTCCGACGCCCAGAGCCGCTGGGCGTCCCATAAAGAACTGGGCTGGTTGTTATTCAACACACTGCTCCCGGTGCTGCGCGGCCCAGGCGCCATGGCGGGCTGGTTGGTACAACTGGCCAGCGTTGAAAACGATATCAAGCAAGCCAGCGACCCCAGTCACCCCGACCCGGCACAAGCGCTGGTCGACCTGCTGGTAAATGTCAGCACCTTACTGAGCCACACACACACGGCGCCGGAGCGGCCGGTAGGTCACCTGCCATTTGCGCAGCGACCGGACGTGTCGATTGCCTTGCGCCGTACCGCCGGGGGACCCTCGTCGGCACCGGCAGTGGTCACGCAGGACACCACAATGACAGGCGATGGCCTTGCCGACAGTCACCACCCCTTCGACTTTGCTTTTTCCAGCCCGCGTCAACTGAGCCCCGCCCAACGCGCATTGATCGATTCGTTCAGCGTGCCCGGCCCAACCACGCCGGAGCCCCCCATCAGCAGCGGAGAGACCGAGGGCCTGTACCTCATTGACAACAAATTGCACGCACGTATTGAAAACCGCTGGTTCCGCGTGGCGAGGGACCTGGACGGCGTCTTCGTGATCGATGAACAGGACAAGGCCCGTACCGGCCCGCCGCTGACACGCGATGCCCAGCGGCTATGGCAGTTCGATATACGTCCCAAGCTCAAGGGCGGCATGCCCAAGTCCAGTGCGAGGATGAAAGCCACGCTGGAGCGCAACAACGCACTGAGCGAGGCGAAGCTCGCAACGTACGTGAACGAAGTGTTCCGCATGAAGCCTGCGGTGAGTGCCATGGAAACCGCAGGCAAGCGTGTCAAGGAAACCCAAGAGGCCCTACAAACGTCGGGCAAAACCCTCAAGACCCTATGGAGCCTGGCCAACCACGGTGAGCGCAAAGCTGACTTTACCGCGCGTTACCAGCAGGAACGCATGAAGAACCAGGGCCTGGACGCCTTGTTACGCCTTCGCCTGGAGGACTACCAAAAAAGCGTCGACACCCTGATCGCCCACCGCAAGCATGCGATCCAGGTGCTCACCGCCGAGACCCCGGCCCAGGACTTCAACGTCTTCAAGGAAAAGCGCGCCGAAGAATACCAGGCGATCGCTGAAACACTGCGCGCCAATACTACCGACTACCTGTACGTCGGCGATGAGCTCTCGCACGCCATCAGCGGCGAACCGTTGACCAGCCTGATCGAGCGCACCCGCAACAATGAACCGGGGGCCTACGCGGAGTTCATCGACAGCCTGGCCCACCGGGTTGAGCGCCTGACACGGTTGATCAAGGCCAACGAGGCGTATAACCAGGCACTCGATGAGTGGAAAAACGATTCGCCCGCGAGCAAGAAACAGGCCGAAGCCTTTATCAAGGCTACGCGCCAGCCACCGGCCGGCCAGCCATTCAACGCCAACCTGGAACGCCTCAGCGCGTTGCGCGAATTGAGCATCGACCGCAGCGTCGACACACAGTCTCCCGAGGTTGCCTTCTTCCTGGCGCGCTTCAACCGGGCAGACCTCAATAGCGTGGCGACCTCCCATATCGAACTGCAACAGCACGAAGACTATACCACTGATGAACGTATCGCGGTCCTCAGCCACCTGATCGATCAATACCGGGCCGAATTGACCAACACCCAGGCACTCCAGGACGTCGACCCCGTCAGCGTGCGGCCGGTGTACGGCAAGTTGTTCGTCGACTACCTGCAAGGGGTGATCGACCAGGCCCAAGCCGAGTTGGCCGATCTGATCCGCGAAGAGCAACACCTGCCGCCCGTGGCGGGGGCGCGCCAGGAACGGCCGCGCAAGTCGAACAACAAAAGGGTATTCAAGACCCGTGACAAGCAGACCCTGGTCGGCACCTTGAGGGCTGCGCAAGCCGGGCAGGACATTCCGATCATCGATGTCCTCGACAGCCGCAACGGCCAGGCGTTGACCAGTTACAGCTGGCACCCGGCCGAGGGCGAGTGGGTGCAGATCGTGCGGGCCGAACCGATAAAACCGGCGCCCGTGCCCTCGCCTAAACCGTTATCAGCCTTGATCGGCAATGCTCGCAAGCTGATGGACGAGCAGGCCGGCATCGAGCGCTCGATCCAGTTCCAGAAAAAGAAACTCGATGACCCGACGCGCCGAGAGTCGGTCAACCCCAGCGACTGGAGCGACATGCTCGAAGCCCAGGCCCAACGCCTGGAACAAGTTGCGCAGGAAGCTCAGGCCGGCCATGGCGCCCGCAGCGAAACCGCGGCGTGGGTGCAGCAATGGCAGGACGCAGCCAAGGAGATGCGCCGGCGTGCCATTGCCCATCGCTGTGACGGCTACCTGCGCCAGGCCCCCCGCGCACAAAACGTCGAGTACCTGTGGACACATGGACGCGTCGATATCGGCCTGGTCAACCGTGGCAAAAAACTCAAGGGCGGTGACTTCCTTACCGAATATGCCGTGCGCGAGAAAAATGGGCCCAAGGTGCTCTGGTATGCGCACTTCCATTACCCCACCCCCACCACGCCACGCGCCGACCACAGCGCGGCGCACCTGAAGATCCCGGAACAGCGCTTCCTGACGCAACAAGACCTCATCAACCAGGCCGGCCAGGACAACAAACGCATCGAGAGCATCGTGCGCAGCCAGATAAAAGCCCCACTGGATGAAAAACTGTTCCTGAAGCTCTAACCCAGCCGCCCCAAGGAGCCGGTTTGCCCTGATGCCAGTCAGTAAAACGAACATCGCCTTCTGTAGGAGCGAGGGGGACGCCTAGTTCTTGCTCGCGAAAAACTCACAGGCGCCGCGTTGATTCAGGAAACACGCGTTATCGTTGACGTTTTTCGCGAGCAAGAACTAGGCGTCCCCCTCGCTCCTACAAAGGCATTACGGCTTGCCCGCCAAAACACGTCGCCATCGCAGCCACTCCGGATGCGCGCGCCACCGTGCCCCCCTTAGCAAGCCGCCTCCCCCCTAACGGGCTACCACCTCCCCCGAACACGGCACATTAACGTGCATGGGCGCGTCTTCATTCAACGGAAAAGGAACTCCCATGCCTGCCCCAAACACCCCACCTGCCGCACAGCCGATCCGACAAGCGGTTGAAGCCCAGTTCCGCACCTGCCCGACATTGCGCTCAGTCACCGCGCAACTGCTCGCCACCAACCTCAAGGAAAAATACCCGCCGCTGACCTACCCACTCGCAGACCTTCGATTAGCCGTGCCCCGTGAAGGTGGCGGTCGCACCCTGCTCCCCTTGCTGGAGGTCGCGCTGGGCTACCTGGCTGATGGCAGCTTTCCCGATGTATCGACACGCCTGGGCCTGGACAGCTACTTGAGCGGAGTCACCGGCAACCGCCTGACCTATCCCATCAATGGGCGCAGTCGCGACTATGACCTGGAGGTCATCGAAGGGGTCATCAACGAACTGCCCACGCTTCTGTTCATCGATTTTCAACAGGCATTGGCAACCTATTGGAGCCAGGACAGTGACGCCGGCGTTAGTCGCTGGAAATGGCTGGCCGATGTGCTGCAAGGCTCGCTGCTCGAATCCGCCACGCGCCAGGCCGGTGACGCAGCCCAACCACTGAACATCCTCAGCACCTTGAGCCGCTATCCCGACAGAGCCACCCGCGCCGCACGCCCTTGGCCCGAGAACGCAGTACGCGCCTATACCCTGGAGACGGAGCTGGAACGGGCAGGCGCCCGACTCACGCTGCAAGCCAGCGAGATCCTGATCGTCAGCCGAACGCAGGTGTTGCTGTGCAGCCTCGACGGCAAGATCGACTCATACTCCGACCTGGATGCCTTCGGCCAAGCCTGGGGCGAGCGCATGCAACAACGTTTCCTGGCCGACAAGATCACCTGGCGGCAGTATGAACCCGACGGCAATATCTTCGAGATACAAGCCGCGCTGGTACTGAACCAGCAACTGGATGACCTGGCCACGATTGAACTTCCCGCCAGGTCTACGGTGACCGCCCTCGAGCAGTTGTTCGCCACCACCGTAAACCCCGGCCGATTATTCACCGCCGCCGCCACGCCCCTGGCCAATCTGTCGCCCCTCCAGACCGCCCTGCCCGACTGGCTGCAACGCGTCAGCGCCGCCGACCGCCTGGCCTATCGCCAATGCCTGATCGAACAAGCCGGGATCCGGCGCCTGACCTTGGGCGACGCCGACTTCGACGGCCTGGAAACACTGCGCAGCTACGCGACCCAGCACTTGAACCACCAACTGTGCCTGGACCGCGCCGAGGCCCTGGGCGGCGTGCGTACCTGCAGCCAGGAGACATTGTCTGCCGGGTACGCCGCCGATGACGTGGAGCTGACCTTTCATGTCCCGGTGGGCAGCCTGGAGGGCGGTTACATCGAGCCGGTCTCCATGACCCTGGTGGACCTGGCCCTGAAGAACCTCTCGGGAAGACCCAAAGGGCGCATGACCCTAAGCCACCGCTGGGGCCGGGAAGTGGAAGCCTGGCTGACCGCCGACTACATCCTCCAACTGATCCAGCGTGTCGACATCGGTAAGAATTACCCCAACTACCTGCGCCAGGCGCTGATGAGCGACACCGAGGCGGCGCAAAAACGCCAGCGGCTGTTCCAGCAGCAACGGCCCGTCCACCTGAAAATCCGGGCGCTGGAGCACAAAATCAAAGGCGAAGCGGGCCTGACGTCCCGAGGCGTCCAATATGTGAACGCGGTGCTCGATCCCGACCCCATGGCGCGTCGCATCGACGGCAACGCCATCGTCATTCGCCCGCTGGCGTTTCTGCGCAAGCCGGGGGCGACGGCGGATGTCGTGCAAAACATGTTCATCATCGAGCCTCTCGACACCCAGTTGGGGCCGCACGTGCTTTATCGTCCAGCCTATCCCGACTCACTGCGCGAATTCGCCCGCCGCGAGCAATTGCTCGCAGCCATCGTGCAGCCCGGCCCCCTGCAGGACAGCGTCCTGGCCTGGTTACCGGACGCTGCCAGGGCGATCTACAGCCATGGCGGTTTTACGCAACCCCACATCGTGCGTGTCGGCATGGGTTCGGAGTTCGACAGCCTGCCCAGGGTACCCACGCCCGCAGAACTGGCGGGGGCTGGCGACGAAAGCGGTGACGAACTGCTTCAGTCACTCAACCACGGCAACCTCATGGAGTACCTGTTTGGTTGTGAGACCCGACAGGTGTTGGACCAGGCCGAGCGTGAGTCGACGTCCAACCGCGAAAGCCGCTGGGCGCTGATCCTGGAAGGTATGCAACTGGGGTTCAATACGCTGTTGATGGCCGTGCGCGGGCCTTTGGCGGCAGTCGGTTGGCTCCTGCAACTGGCGCAAGGCCTCACCCAAGACCTGCCGGCGCTGGAAAGTGACAACCCCACCGCGAGGGAGCTGGCGTGGGTCGACCTGTTGCTCAACATCAGCCTGCTGATGGTCCATCATGGCACCCCGGCTCCCGTTGCCGACACCCCACCGTTCGATGCACAAGCCCTGACCCTCGAGCCCTTCAGGCACCCGCTGCCCGGCCCGGCAACAACGCGAACAGCAGTGGTTGCGCGCGGCATTGTCGGCCTGCCCGCGGAACCACCGGGGGGTGGCCGCACGCTGATGGATTTTGACCATTCCCTGGCCAGCGACAGCGCCTCGGCCAGGCTGTTGGACAAACTGCGATCCGTCAACATCGCCTGGCCCACGCCCGCACCAGAGCCGGTCAAGATCGGCCCCCACGCGGGGTTGTATAGCATTGACGGCCGATGGCATGCCTCCGTCGGCGGCTTGTTGTTCAGGGTCAGTATTGTTCCGGGCTTTGGCGAGGTGTTCATCATTCACCCTGAGCATCCAGACCACCCCGGTATCAAGCTCAAGACCGACGGGAGGGGCCGCTGGACCCTCGACCCTGGGCTGAAGCTGTTGGGCGGCGGCAGAAAGGACGAACTGCAAGCGCAAAACCGGCGCAAGAAAGAGCAGGTGCTCGCGCGCGTACAGGCACTCAGCCAAGAAGTCCCGCAACTGCTGGAGCCATTCGATGCATCGCTTAAACCCACACAAAACGCATTGGATGCCCTGAAGCATCAACGCAAGATCGTCCAACTGACGGCAGAGCTGCTGAAAAAGGCGACTGATGCACAAAGGCCGGGGCTGGAAGCACGCCACCTGCAGGAAACCCTCAGGCACCAGACGCTGCGTAGCGAATTCGAGATTCTGCTGCAAAACCTGGAAGTCTTGTTTGCCCAGTCGCTCCCCCCGCGCCTGGAAATGGTCACGCTGGGCCAGGAACTGGAAAAAGTCGGTGGGGCGGGTGCGCACGTGCGCGACCGCGAGAAAATCCTCAACACCATCTGGGATCAACAGCTGTTCATTCACACCTTGCTATTGGGCCGGCTCAACGCCATGCGCTTCTCCCGCGCGGGGGAGCCGATGGCAGAGATGGCGCGCAGGATGTTTATCGACAATTTGCTGGGCGACCGCACCGTCTACAACGAATACATCAGCAACGCCATTGAGTCGGCCAACGTCCGCCAGCACATGGGCGAGGTCTCGGCAGCCATGGAGAACACCCTTCAACGGCTGGAACAGGACTCGCGGGCCGGGCGGGTGGTACGTCAAAAACTGCTGGATGAAATCGCCTTCCCACAGCATTTTTTTTCCGACAACCTGAAACTCAATGCGCTGAATTATCTCGCCGCTGTCAGCGTGGAAATGACCGATACCGTGCCGCCGCCCGAAGAAGACCTCTACATCAGGCGCCTTGAGCACATCGACCTGTTCGAGGTGCTGCTGTCTCACGTTGAAGTGCGCAGCAGCGCCGAATACCCGCTGGCCGAACAACGGGATGTCTACGAGACGGTCCTCAAGCAGTACAACCGCTATGAAGAGGCCATCCGCGCACTCAAGGTCATCAACCCGCGTCGACTGCGCCCGGAGTCCGAGCGCCTGCTCAAAGGTCTCGAATATGCCAAGGCGCTTGCACAAAACGAGCTGGAAGCCGTGGTGCGCAAGCAGGAAGCGCTGGACGTGGAGCTGCCCCTGTCAAAAAACCTGCGCCCCAAACTGCCGACAAAACGTGTCTTCAAAACCCGTAGGAAGCAATACCTCATCGGCGAACTCAAGCCTGCCGGTGCACAAGGCGCCGAGGAACGTTTCACCATCACCGATACGCTGACCGGTGAAACCGTCAGCGCCTTCAGCCGACACGAAGACGGCTGGGCAGCCACCGAAGACGAACCTGCCGCCCCGGTGCCAACCGAACCACAGAGCCGCTCACTCGCCACCCTCAAAAGCCTTGGCCAGGCGCTGATCGAACAGCGCAAAGGCATTGATCACACGATTGCGACCGACCAGCAAAAACTCGACTCGCCCCTCACCCGTCAGCAGGTCAATCCGGGCGACTGGGATGAACTGCTCACTGGCCATGCGAGAAAACTCACGGCACTGGCCGAGGAAATACAGCGCGATCACCTCGACAAGCTATCGGCCCAGGACCTGGTCGACGAATACCTCGCGCAGGCCCGGGATATGAACCGGCAGGCTCAACGCGTGTGCAGTGAAGCCTACAAGCGCCAATGGCCGACACCGGAGAGCCTCAACTACCTGTGGGAGCATCAAGAAATCGACATCAACCTGACGAGCCTGGCCGACCCGCAACGTCCGACCCTCAGCGGCGACTTCTTCACCGAATACGCGGTTTACGACAAGGCGAAAAAACCGCCGGCGGTGTTGTGGTACGCGCACTTCCACTACGCCACGGCCGACGCCCCGCCCGCCCGTTACACCCGGGCGCATTTGAAGCTGCCCGAACAGCGCAAATTCACCCAGAAGGATTTGCTCAAGGAACACGTCCAAGCCTACTTGCGCAACCTCCGGGACCCCGGCAGCGAACCGGTCACCAACATTGTCTATGTACTGATCACGCCTCCCGTCGACCAGATTTTCCTGGCGATCGCGCCGCTACCGCGAGCGAACCCGTGATACCGGCCTGAAGGTCCACCTTGGGGTGAGGGCCAGACGCCCTCACCCCAGGGCTCAGTGGGCAAACAGCGAATTGCCCTTCTGCCCCGCCAGTTTCTCGGGCTTGATCAGGAAGCGGGCCAGCGCCGGCAGCAGCCACAGCGCGCCAAACATGTTCCACAGCAGCATGAAGGTCAGCATCAGGCCCATGTCGGCCTGGAACTTGATCGCCGAGAAGATCCAGGTGCACACGCCGATCGCCAGGCACAGGCCAGTAAACAGCACGGCCTTGCCGGTGGACTTGAGCGTCTGGTAGTAGGCCTCTTGCAGTGGCAGGCCGGCGCGCAGGAAGCTTTCCAGGCGACTGTAGATGTAGATGCCGTAGTCCACGCCAATCCCCACGCCCAGGGCCACCACCGGCAAGGTCGCGACCTTGACGCCGATCCCCATGAACGCCATCAGCGCGTTGCCCAGTACCGAGGTCAGCACCAACGGCAGCACGATGCACAGGGTCGCCGCCCAGGAACGGAAGGTGATCATGCACATGGTGGCCACGCACAGGTACACCAGGATCAGGATGGTCAGCTCCGACGCCTTGATCACTTCGTTGGTGGCCGCTTCGATCCCGGCGTTACCGGCGGCGAGGATGAACTCCAGGCCGTCCTTGTTGTTCTCCTTGGCGAACGCCTGCACCGCATGCACCGCGCGGTCGAGGGTTTCGGCCTTGTGGTCGTTGAGGAACACCAGCACCGGCGCCAGCGAGCAATTGTTGTTGTACAGGCCATCGGCGCGGGCGATGGAGTTGTTCAGGACATCCGGGTTACGCGATAGGGTTTCCCATTTCAGGTTGCCCTCGTTCATGCCCTTGATCATCTGCTTGGACACGGTCACCAGCGAGATCGCCGACTGCACGCCCTCGGTGTTCTGCATCTTCCACATCAACTGGTCTATCGGCGCCATGGCTTCATAGCGCGAGCAACCTTCGGCCTTGGTCTTGACCATCACCACCAGCACGTCGGAACTGGTCGAGTAGTTGCTGATGATGAAGTTGTTGTCCTTGTTGTAGCGCGAGTCCGGGCGCAGCTCCGGCGCGCCTTGGTCCAAGTCGCCGATCTTCAGGTTCTGGCTGTACCAGAGGCCGCCGCCGAAGGCGACCAGCGCGAGCAGGATCGAAACCGGCGCCACTTTGGCGCTGGCAAATTTCGACAGCAGGCGCCAGAACGGGTGGTCGCGGTGTGCGTCCTTCTTGCTGCGGGCGATGGCGCGCTGGCTGATGCCGGCATAGGAAATCGCCACCGGCAGCAGGATCAGGTTGGTGAACACGATCACCGCCACACCGATGGATGCGCCGATGGCCAGTTCACGGATCACCCCGATATCGATGATCAGCAGCGTGATAAAGCCCACGGCATCCGCGAGGATCGCGATCATCCCCGGCAGGAACAGTTGCCGGAAGGTACGCCGCGCGGCGGTCAGCGCGTTGTCGGCCTCACTGGATTGCAGGGCGATACCGTTGATCTTCTGCACGCCGTGGGAAATACCGATGGCGAAGATCAGGAACGGCACCAGCATCGAATACGGGTCCAGCCCGAAGCCGAAGAAGTGCATCAAGCCCAGTTGCCAGACCACCGCCACCAGCGTGGTACTCAATACCGCGACCGTGCTGCGCAGGCAGTTGGTGAACCACAGCAATAGAACCAGGGTGATGACGAACGCAACGCCGAAGAACAGCACCACCATCACCAGGCCGTCGATCAGGTCGCCGACCTTCTTGGCAAAGCCGACGATATGGATCTTGACGTTGGGGTTCTGCGCTTCGAACTTGTTGCGGATCTTATCTTCCAGTTCATGGGAGAACTTGCGGTAATCCAGGGCCAGTAGCTTGCCCTGGTCCTGCGGGTCCGGGTAGGACTCCAGCAGCGGGATATCGACAATGCTCGACTTGAAATCGTTGGACACCAGGCGCCCGACCTGGCCTGACTTGAGCACGTTGTTGCGCAGTTGGTCGAGGCTTTGCGGCGAGCCGTTGTAGCTCTGCGGGATCACTTCACCACCGGCAAAACCTTCTTCGGTCACTTCGGTCCAGCGCACGCTGGGGCTCCACAGCGACTTGAGGCCCGAGCGGTCGACGCCGGAGATGTAGAACACCTCGTCGTTGATCTGGCGCAGGGTCTCCATGTACTCCTTCGTGAAGATGTCACCGTCCTTGGCCTCCACCGAGATGCGCACCGTGTTGCCCAGGTTGGCCAGGTCGTTGCGGTGTTCCATCATCTTCTCGATGAAGGGGTGCTTGAGCGGGATCATTTTTTCAAAGCTGGTGGACGGGCGAATCAACGTCGCCTGCCAGAACAGGAACACACTCACCAGCAGGCAAATGACGATAACCGCCGGGCGGTTGTTGAAGATCAGGCGCTCAAGAAAGGTCGCTTTATCGTTGTGATGACTGCTCATTCTTTCCCCGCCTTCTTATTGTTTTGTCGGTTCGGCGCCGGTGGGCGTGGCGACGCGAACACCACCCTGTCCGACCAGAATCAAGTTGCCGTTGCCTGCCGCCGTGACGGCCGACAACGAAATGCGGTCCGGGCGGTTGAATACGCTGAAGGTCTGGCCGTCGTCATGGCTGACCACCACGCTGCCGCCGTTGCCGACCACCACCAATGAGCCGTCATCGAGCAAGGTCGCCCCCGACAAGCCGAACTCCAGGGCGCCGCGCGCGGCATTCAATTCGACCTGCTCCCAGGTGCTGCCGAAATCCGTGGAGCGGTACAGGTTGCCGCGCAAACCATAGGCCAGCAGGGTCTGCGGTTGAGCGGTGCTGATCACGCCAAACAGCGAGCCCTCGTAGGGGCCTTCGAGTTTTTCCCAGGTCTGGCCGTCGTCGCTGGAGCGGAACATGCTGCCCTGCTCGCCCACGATAAACAGGCCGGCGTCCTTGATAGAAGCAATGGCGTTGAGGTGAAACTGGTCTTCGTTATCGAGGCGGTCGCTGACGTCGTTCCAGGTCTTGCCGCCGTCGGTGGTTTCGATCAGCGCACCGTAGGCACCGACGGCCAGGCCGTGGCTGGCGTCTTTGAACCATACGTCGAGCAACGGCGCTTCGCGCTTGAGGTCCTGGTATTGCTGGCTCCAGGTGGCACCGCCGTCGGTGCTGGCGAGGACTTGCGCATCATGGCCGACCGCCCAGCCGTGCTGGTCATCGACGAAATACACCGCCGTCAGCAGTTGCCGGGTGGGAACTTTGGCTTGGGTCCAGGTAGTGCCCTGGTCATCGGAATAGAGGATATGCCCGCGATCACCGACCGCCACCAGGCGCTTGCCGGCATGGACCACGTCGATCATCAGGCCCTTGGCGGCCTTGGGGGATTCAATCGCAAACACCGCGGCGGCGGGGGTATCGCTGGCGGCCTGGACGGCGGTCGGCAACGCGACGGCTCCAAACAGCGAGAGCGCTGTGGCCAGCAACGCAACCCTGCGTGCGGCACGTGGGCGGCAAACAACCCAACCCATGACAGGCTCACTCATAGACCTTTCTCCCATTATTATTGTTAGGTCGTGCTGCCTTCCTGGGCTCTGAAACCTGCAATCTAGAGCGCCTGGAGGCAGCAGGGGCCATCCTATCGGGCTTTCGAATCGTCTGACAATCGGCGCTACGTTATCTTTTGTTAACTGACGGCGTTTGGCCACGTGCTGAATATAGCCACATCAGCCGGAATGATAGCGCGCGCCTAATGAATTAATTTTTCCATATCTTGAATTTTGGGAATTTTTATTCCATTAATAGTGTTCCTGAAAACAATAATCCAAAGGACCACGGCGATGCGCGAACTCGGAATCGGCTTGATTGGCACAGGCTTCATGGGACGTGCCCATGCCCTGGCCTTCAACAACGCCCGCGCGGTATTTGAACTGCCCGTCACCCTGAAACTGGCCGCCCTGGCCGATGCCGACACCGAACGCGCCCAGCGTTGCGCCAGCGCCTGGGGCTTTGCCCGGGCCCATGGCGATTGGCAAACGCTGGTCAACGACCCGTCGGTGGACGTGGTGGCCATCACCACCCCCAACCACCTGCACTACCCCATGGCCATGGCCGCGATTGCCGCAGGCAAGGCGGTGTACTGCGAAAAACCCCTGGCCGTCAGCCTGCAACAGGCCGATGCCATGCGCCGTGCGGCAAGCGCGGCCGGGGTGGTGACGCGGGTCGGCTACAACTATCAGCACAACCCGATGATCGGCCTGGCGCGGCAGTTGATCGCCAATGGCGACCTTGGCGAGATCATCAGTTTCCAGGGCGAGTTCAGCGAAGACTTCATGGCCGACCCGGCGTCACCCTGGTCATGGCGCTGCGAAGTGGAACACGCCGGTGGCGCCCTGGCGGACCTGGGTAGCCACTTGTTGTCGATGGCGCGCTATCTGGTCGGCGATGTGCTCAGTGTGTGCGCGGATACACAGACGGTTCATACCCGGCGCCCCGCGATCAAAGGCAGTACCGAATTGAAAGCCATCGCAGTGGATGACCAGATTCACGCCCTGCTGCGTTTCGCCAACGGCGCACGCGGCACGGTGAGCAGCAGTTGGCTCAAGCATGGCTACAAGAACCACCTGAGTTTCGAGATCAGCGGCACGAAGGGCACCCTGGCGTTCGATCAGGAGCGCTTGAATGAACTGCGCCTGTGCCGTGCCGGCCAGGACGGTTTCCAGCGCTTGCTGGCAGGCCCTGCCCTGCCGGGTTATGCGGCGTTCAGCCCGGCTGCCGGGCATCAGTTGGGCTACAACGAACTGAAGACGCTGGAGGTGCAGGAGTTGATGATGGCGCTGGCCGGCCAGGGGGCGGACGGCACTGACTTTGAGGCGGCGTGGGAAGTGGAGCGGTTGGCGACGGCGATTCGCGTGGCGGCCCAGGAAGAGCGCTGGGTAACAGTGGGCACGGTTTGAGCAGGTGGGAGGGGCGGTGCGACGATTCGACATTGCCCCCCGATGGCGGTGCATCAGTTAAAACTGTACGGGCTGACACTCCGCCATCGGGGGCAAGCCCCCTCCCACATTTAGATCACCTATATCCTGTTAGATCACCTACATCCTTTTAGATCACCTATATCCTGTTAGATCACCTACATCCTTTTAGATCACCTGCATCCTGTTAGATCACCTACACATTTCTAGATCACGTACACACATTTGAATCAGCGTAACGCTCGGCGCAGTACTTTACCCACCGTGGTCTTGGGCAACTCGGTGCTGCGAAACTCCACATACCTGGGCACCTTGTAGCCCGTCAGGTATTCCCGGCAATGGGCCAGGAGCTGTTCCTGGGTCAGGTTCGGGTCCTTGCGTACCACGATGATCTTGACCCTCTCGCCGGTCACGCCGTCCTCCACGCCGATCGCCGCGACTTCGCCGACGCCGGGGTGCAGCGCCACCACATCCTCGATTTCATTGGGGTACACGTTGAAGCCCGAGACCAGGATCATGTCTTTCTTGCGGTCCACCAGGCGGATATAGCCGCGCTCATCCATCACGCCGATATCACCGGTCGACAACCACCCCTCGGCGTCCAGCACTTCGGCGGTTTCGTTCGGCCGTTTCCAGTAGCCCTGCATCACCTGCGGACCGCGCACTTGCAGTTCGCCTTGTTCGCCGATATCGGCCAGTTCGCCGTCTTCCCGCATGAAGCGTACCCAGGTCGACGGCAGCGGCACGCCGATGCTGCCGGTGAACTCCATCTCGCGCATGCGTGAGATGTCGATGGGGCTGATGCTCACCACCGGCGAGCATTCGGTCAGGCCATAGCCTTCGATGATCGGCAGGCCGGTGACTTCCTTCCAGCGCTTGGCCACCGCCGTGTGCGTGGCCATGCCGCCCGCGATCACCATGCGCAGGTCGGAAAAGTCCCGCGCGCAGAACTCCTTATTCTCCAGCAGGCCGTTGAACAACGTATTGACCCCGGCGATGCCATTGAAACGCTCCTTGCGCAGGATCATCTGCACCCGTTTCACATCACGGGGGTTGGCAATGAGGATGTTGCGCCCGCCCAGGCACATGAACATCAGGCAGTTCACCGTCAGGGAAAAGATGTGGTACAGCGGCAGCAGGGTGACGTTGGTTTCCTGCTTGTCCTGGTCGAGTTGATCACCGACCCAGGCCTTGGCTTGCAGCAGGTTGGCGATGATATTGCGGTGGCTGAGCATCACGCCCTTGGCATCCCCCGTGGTGCCGCCGGTGTATTGCAGGAAGGCCAGGTCGTCGAGCGCCATGGCGACCGGGAAGTGGTTGAGCGCCCGCCCCTGTTTAAGTACCTGGTTGAAACGCACCGAGCCACGCAGGTTGAACGCCGGCACCTGCTTTTGCACGCGGCGCAGGATGAAGTTCATCGCCGCGCCCTTGAAGGTGCCGAGCAAGTCGCCGATGGCCGCCACCACCACGCGCTTGACGCTGCTGCCGGCGATGACTTTTTCCAGGGTGTGGGCGAAGTTTTCGAAGATCACCACGGTTTCGGCGCCGCTGTCCTTGAGCAAATGCTTGAGCTCATGGGCGGTGTACAACGGGTTGACGTTGACCACCACCGCGCCGGCCAGGAGGGTGCCCAGCAGGCAGATCGGGTACTGCAAGCAGTTGGGCATCATCAACGCCACGCGGTCGCCCTTCTTGACGCCCTGGCCTTGCAGCCAGGCGGCAAACGCAACGCCCTGCACGTGCCAGTCGGCGTAGGTCATTTCCGTGCCGATACTGACGTAGGCGACCCGCTCGCGGAATTTTTCCAGGTGCTCCAGGAACACCTCGCGCAACGATGGGTAGTCTTCGATACCGGCATCGATGTCCGCCGGGACGCCGGGCAGGTAAGCGTTCAACCAGACCCGTTCGGTCTGTTCCAGGCTGATAGCGTTCATGGCAGTCTCCTTGTTGTTGTTTTTGATAGAGCTACTTTTCGACAATGGCGGTAATGCCCAGCCCGCCCGCCGCGCAGATGGAAATCAGGCCGCGTCCACCCCCGCGTTCATGGATGGCCTTGGCCAAGGTCGCCAATTGCCGGCCTCCGGTGGCGGCAAACGGGTGGCCGCAGCCCAGGGAGCCACCGTTGACGTTCATTTTGGCGCGGTCGATGGTACCCATTGGCGCCTCCAAGCCTAGACGCTCGCGGCAATACTCGGCGTCCTCCCAGGCCTTGAGCGTACACAGCACCTGGGCGGCAAAGGCTTCGTGGATCTCGAAGAAATCGAAGTCGGCGAAGCTCAGGCCTTCGCGCTTGAGCATGCGTGGCACCGCATAGGCCGGCGCCATCAACAAGCCTTCGGTGCCGTCGACAAAATTCACCGCCGCCGTCTCGCCCGTGCGCAGGTAGGCCAACACCGGCCAGCCATTGGCCGCCGCCCATTCTTCGCTGGCCAACAGCACCACCGAGGCGCCATCCGTCAGTGGCGTGGAATTGCCCGCCGTGAGAGTGCCGTTCTGGCGGTCGTAGGCCGGGGACAGCCCGGCGAGTTTCTCCAGGCTGGCGTCGGCGCGCAGGTTGTTGTCCCGCGCCAGGCCGCGATGGGGGCTGATCAGGTCGTCGAAGAAACCGCGTTTGTACGCGGCATCCAGGCGTTGGTGACTGGTGAGGGTCAGCTCATCCTGGGCCAGGCGCTTGATCTGCCAGCGCTTGGCCATTTCTTCGCAATGCTCGCCCATGGACAAGCCGGTGCGCGGCTCGCCATTGCGCGGCAGCAGCGGCTTGAAAAACATCGACGGGCGCACCTTCAGCAGCGCCTTCAACTTGTCGCCCATGCCCTTGGCACGGTTGGCCGCGAGCAAGGTGTGGCGCAGGGACTCATTGATGCCGATGGGCGCGTCGGAAGTGGTATCGGCGCCGCCGGCAATGCCGACTTCGATCTGGCCGAGGGCGATTTTATTCGCCACCAGCAAGGCCGCTTCCAGACCGGTACCGCAGGCTTGTTGCACGTCGTAGGCCGGGGTCTGCGGGGACAAGGTGGTCGACAGCAGCGACTCACGCGCGAGGTTGAAATCCCGCGAATGCTTGATCACCGCGCCGGCAGCGAACTCGCCCAGGCGCTGGCCGTGGAGGTTGTAGCGGTCGACCAGGCCTTGCAGCGCAGCCACCAGCAGATCCTGGTTGCTGTCGTGGGCGTATACCGTGTTGGAACGGGCAAACGGGATGCGGTTGCCGCCGATGATCGCCACGCGGCGGGTCGGGGCCGGGTTGAAGCTGTAGTCACTCATGTAGGGTTCTCATTCCAGACAAATAGCCCGCGCATATGCGGTTTGTCGCCGGCGAAATTGCGCACTTCGAATTCGCGGCGCGGGCCGCTCACGGGGTGTTGCCATAGGGCGACCTGGCCGGGCAGAAAGATCGGCAGCTTGAAGTCGCAATGGGCCTGGGCCTGATCCAGGCCACCGGGCGGTTGTTGAGCGGCCAATGCACGGCTGAGGGTCCACATGCCATGGGCGATGGCACGACGAAAGCCGAAGAGCCTGGCGCCGATCAGTGAGGTGTGGATCGGGTTGAAGTCCCCCGAGACCCTGGCAAACCGCCGCCCCAGGTCGGCGGGCAGCATCCAGCGCTGGGTGCGCAGCAGGCCTTCTTCCTGCAACGGCAGGGCGTCACCCCACGGCTCGCCCACCGGGTCTTTGACCTCGCGGCGCAGGTACAGGCTGTCGCTTTCCCACGCCAGGGCGCCGTTGCTGTAGGCGCGGGTGGCGATGCTCAGCGCCTGGCCCTTGGCATGGGCCACCCAGCGTTCGCAAAAGACTTCCAGGCGCAGCGCCTGGCCTTCATGCAGGCGCTGGTGCTGCCGGATGCGGTTGGCCAGGTGCACCATGCCGCTGGCCGGGTACGGGAAACTCGGACGGGTCAACACCATCAGGTGCAGGGGGAACGCCAGCACATGGGGGTACGACAGCGGCACCCCCTGCTCGCGCCGGAACCCACAAGCACGCCCATAAGCGTCGATGTCGGCGCCAGACAATGCCACCGCCGAACGCACCAGACGCTCGTTGGGCAACAGCGGCGCACCGTCGAGCTTGGGCTTGCGCAAGGCGCGTACGCCGTCGAGCAACAGCTGGGTGCGCGAGGGCGGTGGGTCAATGATCTGTGTGATGTAGTCCATGGACTCAGGCTCCCAGCAGGCTTTGGCCGCACACTCGGACGACCTGGCCATTGACCCCACCCGAGGCAGGATGGGCCAGCCAGGCGATGGTTTCGGCCACATCGACCGGCTGCCCACCCTGAGACAGGGAATTCATGCGCCGCCCGGCTTCGCGGATCATCAGCGGGATCTTCGCGGTCATCTGTGTTTCGATAAAACCGGGCGCCACCGCGTTGACCGTGATCTGCTGCGCTGCCGCTCTCGGGGCCAGGCCCTGTACCAGGCCGATCACGCCGGCCTTGGAGGTGGCGTAGTTGCTTTGCCCGAGATTGCCGGCAATCCCGGAGATCGACGACACACACACGATGCGCCCACCGGGGTTCAGCCCCTGGTTTTCCAACAAGGCGTTGCTCAGGTTCAGCGGCGCTTCCAGGTTGACCGCCAGCACGCTGCGCCAGGCCGCTTCGGTCATCTTGGCGATGGTCTTGTCGCGGGTGATCCCAGCGTTGTGGACGACCACGTCGAAGGCGCCGTACTGACTGACATGGGCCTGCAACAACGCCCCTGCATCCGCACTGGTGATGTCCAACGGCAACGCCGAACCGCCGACGCTGGCGGCCGCTTGCTGCAACGACTCCTGTGCCTGGGGCACGTCCACGCAGACCACGTGGGCGCCGTCGCGGGCCAGTACCTGGGCAATCGCCAGGCCGATGCCACGGGAAGCCCCGGTAACCAGCGCGCGTCGGCCGGCAAAGGGTTTATCCCAGTTGACGCTGGGGTGGCCGTCCACCGGTTTTTCCAGGCGCACCACCTGCCCGGAGACGTAGGCCGAGCGGCGCGACAGGAAGAAACGCAGGCTGCTGTCCAGTGCGTCCTCCGCACCTGGCGCCACATAGAGCAATTGCACCGTGATCGCGCGGCGCAGCTCCTTGGCCAGCGACCGCACCAGCCCTTCGAGGGCACGCTGGGCGATGGCCTGGGGCAGATTCGCGCAGTGTTCGGGCGCCGTGCCCAACACCACCACCCGACCGTGCTGGCCGAGGCGTTTGGCGTTGGCGTGGAAGAATTCGTACAGCTCATCCAACTGTTTCAGGTCGACCACAGCGCTGGCATCGAACACTGCGCCCTGCACCTTGACCGTGGACGGCGCCTTGAGCGTCGCCGGCGCGGCGGTGACCGTGTCGGTGGCGCTGAAAACCTGTTGCACTCGCGTGGAAAGCCGCCCTGCCCCGGCGACGATCACCGGGTTGGCCAGGCCTGGCTGGCCGCTGCGATGGCGCTGCAACGGCACGGGCTGAGGCAAGCCCACCGCCTGGGCCAGGCGCCGGCCCCAGGGGGAATTGACGAACGATAGGTAGCTGTCACTCATATCCGCATTCACTCACAACACATTCTGACCTTGTAAACCCGATCCAATGTGGGAGGGGGCAAGCCCTAATGCCAGTCATGTAGGAGCGAGCTTGCTCGCGAAGAACTCAGGACCACCACGTTTATCCAGAATGAACGCGTTGCTTAGACGTTCTTCGCGAGCAAGCTCGCTCCTACAAAAAACCTTAACTGACTGGCATTGGACCCAGCCCCCACCCACATTGACCGGGTTTGCCCTAATTGACCGAGGCGTTTTCGCTTTGGCTGCTGCGCCGCTTGGGCGCCGGCTCCAACGCCTGCCTGCGCTGCTGCAACGCCTCCAGCAAACCGAAGTCCTGGGGGAAGTCATCCACCTGGATCGCGTGGTCGGCATATTCCACATAGCGCGCCAGCAAGGCGTCTTCGTCAGCGCTGATCAGGTCCAGCGCCCGCGCCTTGACGCGCCAGGCGGTAAAGGCCGTGGCGGAAATCGGCATCGGTTCGAGCAGGCCTTGCTTGATCGCCGGCTTGAGTCGGGCGTCGATCAATTCCACCTGCGGCAACAGGCGGAAGCCGAGTTCGCCGTAGGCCAGCTTGTCGATTTCCGGACGTGGGATGTAGGAATTGGCCAACAAACGGTCGCGGGTTTCGCCGGAGGTCTGCACCACATCGGCGACCTGGGCCAGCAAGTGATCCGAGGGTTTGCGCAGCGGGATACCGAACGGGAACGTCAAGCCTCGCAGCACCGCAGCAGCCGCTTTCGATGGGTAATTATCCAGCACTTCGGCCAGGGCTTCATGGGCGCGCAACAAGGCGTCCTGGGCCGACCAATGCACCAGCGGCAGGTCCGCCTGGGGCCGTCCATCGTCCTCAAAACGCTTGAGCACGCAGGACAGGATGTACAACTGCGACAGGATATCGCCCAGGCGCCCGGTGATACTTTCCTTGCGCTTGAGCGCCCCGCCCAGCACGCCCATGGAAATATCCGAAATCAATGCCAGCACCACCGACAGCCGATTAGCCTGGCGGTAATAGGACGCCAGCGCCGGGTCGGTCTTGGCTGGCACGGAAATCAGCCGGCCGCCCGTCAGCGCATTCACCGCCGCGCGTACCGTGTTAGCCAGCACAAAACTCACATGGCCAAACATCGCGCGGTCAAAGTCTTCCAACGCCTTGCGCCGATCCGGGTTGCGCGCCGCTTCCATCTCGCGGAACACGTAGGGATGGCAACGGATCAAGCCCTGGCCAAAGATGATCAGGCAACGCGTCATGATGTTCGCGCCCTCCACCGTGATGGCGATGGGGCTTTGCTGGTAGGCACGCGCCAGGAAATTATTCGGGCCCATGCAAATGCCTTTGCCAGCGACGATATCCATGCCGTCGTTGACGATCATCCGCGCGCGCTCGGTGACGATCATCCGCGCGCGCTCGGTGACGTGGTACTTGGCGATGGCCGAGATCACCGAGGGTTTCTCGCCCGCGTCCAGAGAGGCCACCGAGACCTTGCGCACCGCATCGCAGGCATACAAATGCCCGGCCATGCGCGCCAGCGGCGCCTGCACGCCTTCGAACTTGCCGATGGGCAGGCCGAACTGTTTACGCATCGCCGCATACGCGGTGGTACCGCGCACCGCGACCTTGCCCAGGCCGACGTTGGCCGATGGCAGCGAAATCGCCCGGCCAGCGGCCAGGCACTCCATCAACATGCGCCAGCCGTTGCCGACTTGCTCGCGGCCGCCGATGACCCACTCCAAAGGAATGAAAACATCCTTGCCGGTGGTAGGACCGTTCTGGAACACCGCATTCAACGGCCAGTGACGGCGCCCACTGTTGACGCCGGGATGGGAGGTCGGGATCAACGCGCAGGTGATGCCGAGTGAACCGGGCGCGCCGAGCAAACCGTCCGGGTCCTCGGCGCGAAACGCCAGGCCGAGCACAGTGGCGATGGGCCCCAGGGTGATGTAGCGCTTGTCCCAGGTCACGTTGAAACCCAGTACTTCTTCCCCCTCATGCAGGCCCTTGCAGACAATGCCCAGGTCCGGGATCGCCCCCGCGTCGGAACCGGCATAGGGGCTGGTGAGCGCGAAGCACGGGATATCTTCACCCCGGGCCAGGCGCGGCAGGTAGTAATTGCGTTGGGCATCGGTGCCGTAGTGCAGCAGCAACTCCGCCGGGCCCAGGGAGTTGGGCACCATCACCGAAATCGCCGCCGCCGAGCAGCGCGTCGACAGCTTCATCACCACTTGCGAGTGCGCATAGTGAGAGAAACCTTTGCCGCCGTACTGCTTGGGAATGATCATGCCGAGGAAGCCGGCGTCCTTGGTGTACTGCCAGCCTTCGGGGGACATGTCCTGCCAGACCTGGGTGGTTTCCCAGTCGTTGGCGATGTCGCAAAGGGTTTCGACTTCATTGTCGAGGAAGGCTTGCTCCTCGGCACTCAAGCTGGCTGGCGCGGCTTGCAACAGGCGCTGCCAGTTGGGCTTGCCGCTGAACAGCTCGGCGTCCCACCACACGGTGCCGGACTCGATCGCCGCGCGTTCAGTGTCGGACATCGCCGGCATGATCGTACGAAACAGGCCCAGGGCCTTGCTGGTCAACAGGGTACGGCGCAGGGGTTTGATCGTCATCAGGAATGCCGGCACCACCACCAGCACCGCCGCGACGGTGGTGCCGAAAGCGGCGACCACATTGAACAGGTAACCCGCCGCCAGCCAGACCAGGCCAGCGCCCAACCACAGGGTGGCGGCGGCTTGTCGATACGCCAGGGCAATCGCGGCTGCGAAACCCACCAATAACCAGATAACCATGGAGATACCTCGACTCGATTCAGGGCGTGGCAAACGTGGGTGCAGATCGAAATGAGCTGCGGCGTAACGCCACACTACAAACTCGGAAAGATAAATTCAAATTTTGTTTTGAAATTTTTATTTAATGTACGGGCAAAAAAAATGGCGGATGAATGGATCAGCCTCTCAGGTTTGTTCATCAGGAAATCGCAACGGGTCGCATGGGCGACCCGTCGATAAGTGACAACATGAAGAGGCAGCCGGATGCGCCAACTACCTCATGACGCCGTCACACCGTTTAGGTCAGAACCGATAGGTCGCTGACACACTGACCACTTCGCCCTTGCCCTCGGATTTTCCATCAAGTCGCGAGCCACCCAGGCGGTCTTGATTGTGTGTCTTCAGGTTGACCTCCTGTACAAACTGCCGCGAGTAGGCCGCGTCAACACTTAAACCAGGAATGGCTCTTACGTTGTAGCCGAACCCAAGCGAAGCGAAGATCCGGTCACCGTCGGGGATACGCGGATCACGTGTTGAGTTGCGTGTGGGGGTCTGGTCAAACGACACACCGCTGCGCAAGGTCAGGTCGTCAGTGAGCTTGTAATCGCCGCCGAAAGAGTACTGCCAGGCATCGCGATACTTGTAGGGAATCGATACGATCAGGTTACCGTCCGATGTCAGCGTAAGAGCCTTGAAGGATGACCATTGGGTCCAGGTCGCACTGACGCCCAGGGTCAACCGTTCATTGACTTCATGCACCCAGTCAAAGGAAGCATTCGCCGGGATATCCAGCCGAGTCTCGGCGTTGGCGCCGTCCGGTTGCAATCTCAAGCCGGGGTACAAGACCCCCACCAGTGTCGTGCCATCGGGCAACGCGGGATCAGTCATCAGGCTTTTCAACGCAGCATCAGCCCGAATGTTGTATTTGCCCTCCATCTTGTTCTTGATTTTCGCGTGGTAGTTCAAACCCAGAGTGTCACGTTCGGTGGGTTTCCAGACGACGCCTGTGAACCAGCCAACGGACGTGTTATCGACCTTGACTCGCATCAATGCGTTGCCCACGCCTGACGGGAAAGGAATGCCCGCTGGCGAGGCGGCCGCCGCCCCCAGCAGGTCAATGTTCTGGCTGACGAAGCCTTTAGTGTGCTGGACGATTGCCCCTGCACCAATAGAGAACCGATCGGTGACCTTGAACGATAGAGAGCCCGTGAGCCCTACCGTTTCGATCTTGGTGTCGACGGCAAAATCACGCCCCTTCCAGTCCTCGTCCCAGGTACTGCGCATACCCTGAGGCACCACTTGGCTCAGGCCGAAAGCAAAGCGATCATTGATCGGTATAACCATGAAACCGGTAGGCAGCCAGGCGGTAAAACCACCCTCACCGCCGTCACCTTGGGAATAAGGCGTACCAAAAGACCCGTCCGGGTTCAAAGGTGTTTTTTCCAGAGGGTTACCATTGAGGTCGTAGGCCTGACCTTTGTATTTGATATTGATGCGAGCGTAGTCAATGGTGAACTGCGCAACGCTTTGATCGATAAACGCCATTGCCGCAGGGTTGTTGTAAGCCGCACTTGGATCACCCTTGAACAGCGATCCCCCACCGAACCCACGCCCCCAACCAGCGGCACCTACAGTCGGAGTAGCAAAACCACCGGCCTGAACCGGCACCGTTACCGCTATTCCACCCAACAACGCCAGCCCCAGTGCGACCTGCACTTGTAGTTTCTTATTGTTCATGCGGCACTCCTTATTATTATCAACGGCCGACTCTGCGGAAGCGTCTTAAAAAACCCAAGCACTCGCGGAAGCACCTGCGCGTCATATCGCTGATACGTTTTTAAGATGCTACGGGTGTCGCCTTATTTACTTCAAACAGGTGCCCCTTTCGAGGCACCTGCCTACAGCGGGTGATCAGCCCCTGGTTCTAACCCAACGAGTTATTGAACGGTCAGGCCTGGTGCGTTAACAGTCAGCGATTGAATAGTGCAGTTGCCGGTTCCCTGACCAAGCAGGGTTTGATTGGTTGCGCCAAGAACGTGGGTGGATTGATTCCAGGTCACAGCAATGCTGGTAGGGCCGCAGTCCGACCGAGGAATCAGCGGAGGAGCACCATTGATCACGTAGCCCACATTGGACAGGGTACCGGCGCTGAGGCTAGTAGCGGTCAACACCCAACCTGGGGTAGGGAGACTTTTCAGTTGCGCCAGTGGACACAGAATGCCGCCAGTGAAACTAGCGCTTGAAATAGTCGCCACACCACCTGCAACAGTGCCGCTCGCAGTAAGGGTGCAAGTAACAGGGGCGGACGAAGAAGGCGAAAGTACGGTAATGGTGCCGGTCAAGTTGGTGAACGGTCCATTCGGAACGATCGATGCCGCACTGGCCATCGATGCTGCACCGAAACTGAGAGCAAAAGACGTTACACAAACGAGGGTTTTCAAGCTTTTCATTGTTTTTCCTCACATGTTATGGCGAATTCATTTCGCCCGGGGTAATGGCCATGAACGAGAGGTCACGGTGAAACTGCAGAACTTCCCTTTCCAGCCAAATCTCAATTCAATTACCGCTACAACATCCAACCACTACTCAACCACTTTGAAGTTCGGTGGCATCTTGATCGACACCGTCTTGATCTTGCAGTCTTCGCCAATCGGAACATTGGCGGCTTCCAACTTTCCGGTGGCGTTATCCCAGGTGCCGTCGGCCGTGGAAGGGCCGCACTTGCCGCCCAGGCCGAAGGCGTGCACATCTACGCTGATCTTCGACATCGAGCCGCTTTTTGTGTCCTTGGCAATTAATACCCACGGCAAGTTGATGGCTTCGACCCGGCTGCACTTGAGGCCGCCATCGAATTCAACTTTGTCGACATTCACCGACGCCCCATCGGCGGCAACCTTACCGGCGACTTTGATGGTGCAGTCGGCGCTGATCAGCGCGCCCTTGGAAAAGCTGATGGGGCCCTGGGCAGTAAAGGCACTGCCGGCCGGTTCGATACGTGCGGCCTGGGCCTGTTGATAGACAATCAAACCCAACGCAGCCAATACGATATGCGTGGTGAACTTGGCAGGTGCTTGCATGGTGTACGTCCTTCCCTTGAAATTATTTTTGTTCGGGTCAAACAACTTGCTTGCCATAAAATCGGTAACACCAGGGCGATAGCAACCTGCGCAATACACAGATCACGAACGCCGTAAATAACGTACTCCTTCAGATCAAAATGACTGGGTCGTGCCGCTGTACTTTTCCAAGTACTTCAAACGCTGTGAAGGTTGAAGATTGGTCAGCGTGATATCACCGCCATAATGATTCAGCACACGATGATCCATCCGTCGTCGCCATAAGTAAGGTACATAGGCCCAGACAATCATGCTCGCGTAACCGTAGGGTAGTTGCGGAGATTCATCGAAGTGACGCAACGACTGATAACTACGCGTGGGGTTGGCATGGTGATCGGAATGCCGTTGCAACTGGAACAAAAAGATATTGGTGACAATTCGATTACTGTTCCAGGAATGCCGTGGCGAGCAACGCTCATAACGACCGTTGGGCAACTTCTGGCGTTTAAGGCCGTAGTGTTCGACATAGTTCACCACTTCCAGCAACGAGAAGCCGTAGATGCCCTGGATGATCAGGAATGGCACCACTGCCCAACCCAACCAGGCGATCATCGCGCCCCACAGCACCACGCTGTACATCCAGGCACTGAGCACACCATTTTTCCAATGCCAGGCCGGCAGGCCGAGTTTGCGCAGGCGCTCGCGCTCCAGGTTCCACGCCGAGCGGGCGCTGAACCACACCGAGCGCGGCAGAAAGGCCCAGAAGCTCTCACCCAGGCGGGAGCTGGCGGGGTCTTCCGGGGTAGCGACACGTACGTGATGGCCGCGGTTGTGTTCGGTGTAGAAGTGCCCATAGAACGTAGGGGCCAGCGTGACCTTGGCCAGGAACACTTCCAACGGCTTGGGCTTGTGCCCCAGTTCATGCGCGGTGTTGATCGCAATGCCGGTGGCAGCCCCCGTGGACATGGCCATGCCCAGGTAAGTGAATACGCTGATCTGACCGTGAAGCTGGGTGCGCTCGGTGATATACGCAGCGGCCTGTGCCATCCAGCTCGAAGGGTCCAGCGTGGCGGTGGCGTGCAGCAGGCCGCCGTTGATGATCCAGTCGATACCGCCAGCGGCCAGCCAGCCGGTGATGACCACCGAAGCGATGACAAACAGCACACCGGTGTAGACGATCCAGCGGTAGTAGCCTTGGGACTCAAGGTGGCTGACGGCGGACTCGGGCGGGTTGCTGACGTCTTCACCGAGCAGGCCGTCGATCAACGGGATCAGGCCAAAAATCACCAGTACGCCGACCCACCACAATTGTTGTACGCCGGTGGTGATGGCGAGAGCGCCGGAGAGCAAGGGGGTTGCCAGCGGCATGATGCCGAGCCACCACAGGTGGCGCTTGCCGTCGGTCCAGATGCTTGGAGCTGCCAGGGCCTGGTTCATGGCAGCCTCCGAATGCAGTCGGTGGGCAGGCAAACGAATGGGGCGACAAACAGGTTCACGGAACGCTGACTGCCCCGAGAAACCAACCATGCGATAAAAGACGTTTTTTTCATTATTTTATTCGCTCTTAGGCATTTCAAAAATTATTTCAAATTAGACATTGAAATAATTTTTTTAAATAAATAGCGCGGAATCGTTAGGTCGTCAACTAGTTTCTCGAGCGCTTTTTTCCGTGACCGATCAGTCTCTTTTTCAGCTGTTTAGTCAGGTGTCTAGGCCAGGCAATTGACGCCGTTGAACCGCAAGTCGGGTAACCAATTATTTACTCGCCAGGGCAAATGGCGGATGCAACAGCGTGGCGTTTTGCGCCGGTCGCACGCGCTTGGCAACCTGCTCCACCAGCACGGCCACACGCTCGGTGGCCGTGATTGGCAACATGTGTCCGCGCCCCTCCACCACTTGCAGCTTAAGCCCCGGCACCTTGCTGGCCAGGGCCTGGCCGTGTTTTTGAAAGTCCAGCACCTTGTCCTGTGCGCCGTAGATCAGGCCGATGGGCAGGGTCAGTTGCGGGTAGCGCTTGACCATGTCCGGCAAGTGCTGGTTGACCAGGTTGATCTCGGTGGAGGCGGCATAGAAGTTGTCAGGGCGCATGCCGAGCAAGCCGCCACCGCGCGTGGCGAAATCGTCTGGAGCGGCATCAGGGGCGAACACGCCTTTGACCACCGAGCCTTTGGTCAGCAGGCCGACGGGCATGGTCAGGGTATGCGCCATCCAGCGTCGCAACCACGCCGGGCGCACCGCCAATGACAGGAACACCAGTGGCAACAAACGTTGGGGATGGGTCAGCGGCGCCACCAGAATCAACCCCGATACCGCATGGAGGTGGTCAAGGGCCAGCGCCAGGGCAATCGCACCGCCGAGGGAATGCCCCAGCACCAGCGGTTTGTCCAGGCCCAGCGTCTTGATAAAGGCGGCGATTTGCCGGGCCTGGGCCGGCAGGTCGGCGGGCGTACCGGTGTGACGGGTGGAATAACCCGACCCCGGGCGGTCGAGGGTGATCACCCTGAAGTGCTCACGCAATCGGCCGGACAAGGCATAGGTCAGGTTGCGACTGCTGCCCATCAGCCCGTGAATCATGACCAGCGGTGGGCCTTCGCCCTCCTCGTAATAGTGAAAGCGCTCGCCCTCGACATCGACGAAACGCCCATTGCCTGGAACAGCTGCTTCGATGCGCCGTGTCATCCAGGTACTGAACCCCCATAACACCGCGCTCGCACCGACCAGCACACCCGCAGCGATAACCCATTCAACAGCCATAGCTCGGTCCTCTGCTTCCCTGCTGCCGACCGCCCGACCGGTATTGATCAAGGCCTCAGCCATCGTCCACACCCGGGACCTAAACTTCGTGCATACCCTCGCGTCCGTCGGACAGGTCGCACATAAGGAGCCAGGGACTAGCGTAGGCGATATTTTCAGGTAGATTATTTAAAATCTTTTTTAAAATAAATAATTCAATTTTCCTTTGCAATGGTGTTCTATCTAAAAGACAAAACAAAAAACAGGAGCACATTCGATGCCCATGAAGGACTGCCTATGAATGCCCACAGCGAATCCATCGACATCGCCATCATCGGTTCAGGCTTCGCCGGCCTGTGCATGGCCATCCAGCTCAAGGAGGCCGGCCTGACCGACTTCTTTATCGCCGAGCAGGCCGAGACGCTCGGCGGCACGTGGCGCGACAACCACTACCCAGGGTGCGCCTGCGATGTGCAGTCCCATGTCTATTCGTTTTCGTTTGCGCCCAACCCTGACTGGACGCGCCAATTCGCGCCGCAAACGGAAATCCGCGCTTACCTGGAGCAATGCGCCCGGCGATTCGAGCTGATGCCGTACCTGCGCTTCAACATGGGCCTGCAACGCGCCGTGTTCGATGAGCAGCAGCAACGCTGGCAACTGCGTTTCAGTGACGGGCGCCAGGTCAGCGCGCGGGTGCTGATATCGGGCATGGGGGCGCTGTCGCGCCCGGCGCTGCCGGATATTCCGGGGCTGGAGAGTTTCAAGGGCAAGCGCTTCCACTCCCAGCAGTGGGACCACGACTACCTCTTGAAGGGCAAGCGCGTGGCGGTGATCGGCACGGGCGCCAGTGCCATTCAGTTCGTGCCGCAGATCGCGCCACAGGTGGCCCATCTGGACCTGTTCCAACGCACCCCGCCGTGGATCATGCCCAAGCCCGACCGACCGATTTCTCGCGCCGAACGCTGGGCCTTCAAGCACCTGCCTTTCACCCAGCGCCTGGTACGCGGTGCTTTTTACTGGGCGCTGGAAGGTCGCGTGGTGGGCTTTGCCCTGCACCCACGGCTGATGAAGATGGTGCAGAAAATCGCCCTGCGCCACCTGCACAAACAAGTGGCCCGCCCTTCCCTGCGCAAGGCCCTGACCCCGGACTACACCATCGGCTGCAAGCGCGTGCTGATCTCCAACGACTATTACCCGGCGCTGTCACGCAGCAATGTCGAGGTGGTGACCGAGAGTGTGCTGCGCATCGAAGCCGATGGCGTGATCACCGCCGACGGTAAAAAACACCCCGCCGATTGCCTGATCTTCGGCACTGGCTTCCAGGCCACCGACCCGCTGCCCCGCGATTGCATCATCGGCCGCGACCGCGTCGACCTGATGGATGCCTGGCGCGATGGCGCACATGCCTATAAAGGCACCACGGTGCCGGGCTATCCGAACCTGTTCCTGATCATCGGGCCCAACACCGGGCTGGGGCATAACTCGATGATTCTGATGATCGAGGCCCAGGTCGCCTACATCCTCGATGCGCTCAAGCACATGCAGCGACACCGCATCGCCACGGTCGACGTCAAACCCGCCGTGGAGCACACCTACAACCAGCAACTGCAGGCCAGGCTCAAGCGCACCATCTGGAATACCGGCGGTTGCCGCAGCTGGTATCTCGATCCCCGTACCGGCAAGAACACCACGCTGTGGCCCGGTTCGACCTGGCGCTTCAAGCAGGTCACCCGGCACTTTGTGCTCAAGGACTATATCGTCGGCCTGGCGCCGGTCAACGCACCACCGCGCGCGATAGCCGCACCCAATGCCGGTGTCGAAAGGAGCCTGTCATGAAGTCATTCAACGGCCGCGTAGCGGCGATTACCGGCGCGGCGTCGGGTATGGGCCGCGCATTGGCCCTGGCCCTGGCCAGGGAAGGCTGTCACCTGGCGCTGGCGGACAAGAATAGCCAGGGACTGGAGCAGACCCTGGCCTTGATCAAGACCTCGACCCTGTCGCCTGTGACCGTCACCACCCAGGTGCTGGATGTGTCCGACCGCCAGGCCATGGAAGACTGGGCCGCGCGCTGTGCGGCCGACCATGGCCAGGTCAACCTGATCTTCAATAATGCCGGCGTGGCGCTGTCGAGCACCGTCGAAGGCGTGGACTATGCCGACCTGGAATGGATCGTCGGCATCAACTTCTGGGGCGTGGTGCATGGCACCAAGGCATTTTTGCCCTACCTCAAGGCCAGCGGCGACGGCCATGTGATCAACACCTCCAGCGTCTTCGGCCTGTTTGCCCAGCCCGGCATGAGCGGCTACAACGCGACCAAATTCGCCGTGCGCGGCTTTACCGAAGCCCTGCGCCAGGAGCTCGATTTGCAACGGTGCGGCGTCTCGGCCACCTGTGTACACCCAGGTGGCATTCGCACCGATATCTGCCGCAGCAGCCGTATCGACGCGAACATGACCGGCTTTTTGATCCACAGCGAACAGCAGGCCCGTGCCGACTTCGAGAAGCTGTTCATTACCGACGCCGATCAGGCCGCCAAGGTGATCCTGCAAGGTGTGCGCAAGAACAAGCGCCGCGTGCTGATTGGCCGCGACGCGTATTGCCTCGACCTGCTCGCGCGCTGCCTGCCGGCGGCCTATCAGGCCTTGGTAGTGCTCGCCAGCAGACGCATGGCGCCCAAACCACGCAGGCCGATGCTTGAAACCAACGACGAATCCCGTCTCTGAACAGGAGGACGCACCATGCTGCCTATCCGTCGCGATATCCGCTTTGCCTTACCGGCTGAACGCATCAAGAACTGGCATGAGCAAGGCCCGTTCATCACGCACTTCTTCAATGCCCTGTCGCTGCTGTTTCCCCAAGGGGAGCTGTTTTTCATGGACAGCGTGCGCCACTACCGCGCGCACATCCATGACCCGCAGTTGAAGAAAGAGATCCAGGGTTTTATCGGCCAGGAAGCCATGCACAGCCGCGAACACGTGGCCTATAACGATTTGCTGCAAGCGGCGGGGCTGCCGGCGCACACCCTGGACCGACGTCTGAAATTCATCCTCGACCTGCAGAAAAAACACCTGCCGCCGTCTTTCAACCTGGCAGTAACCATCGCCCTGGAGCACTACACCGCGATGCTCGCGGAAATACTGCTCAGCGACCCGTCGCGCTTTGGCGACTCACACAAGGGCTACCAGCAGATGTGGTACTGGCACGCCCTGGAAGAAACCGAGCACAAGGCCGTGGCGTTCGATGTGTGGAACACCGTGGTCAAGCCCGGGCCACTGCGCTATCTGTTGCGCACCGGGACCATGCTCACCACCACCCTGCTCTTCTGGCTGGTGGTGTTTGATTTCCACGTACGCTTGCTGATTGCCGACCGCAAAGCCGGAGGGCATTTAAAGGGGTTCTGGCGCATGCTCAAGTTTCTCTACGGTCCCAAGGGGGTGTTCCCAAGGATGCTGCGGCCGTGGCTGCATTACTTCAAACCCGGCTTTCACCCCTGGGACCACGACAACCGCGCACGCCTGGCGCGCATAGACGGGTTGCTCGAAGAGATCGCCCGGACCGGTGGCGGCTACGAGTCGGCCTAGGCCTCGGCCAGGCTGGCACGATTGCGCACAAAGCCTTGCAATTGATCGCCTGGCAGCGCCTTGCTGAAATACCAGCCCTGGATAATCAGCTCATTGCCTGAGTTCAGGAAGGCCAACTGCTCGGCGGTCTCCACGCCTTCGACCACCACTCCGAGGTTCAACGCCTCGCAAAAGCGCAACAGGCCGGTCAGCACCTGGGCGCCCTTGGGCTCGTGCTGGGCGACCACAAAACTGCGGTCGATCTTGATGAAGTCCACCGGAAACTGGTGCAGGTAACTCAAGGCGGAATACCCGGTGCCAAAGTCATCGATATAGACCTTGGCGCCGATGGCTTGCAGTTTCTGGAGGGTCTGGCGCGTGACCTGGATATCACTGACCAACGCGTCTTCGGTGATTTCCACCGACACCTGCCCGTGGGCCTGGGCCAGGATTTCCACCAGGCGTTCGCCATAGGCAGCATCCGTCAGGGTGGCGCTGGAAATATTGATCGTCATCGGCAAGGCAAAACCGACTTTCTGCCACTTCTGGTACTCACGCACGGCCTGGGACGCCACCCACACATCCACATCCGGCATCAGTCGCGCCTGGGCCAGCCATTGCAGAAATTCCCAGGGCGAATGCACGGTACCCTGGGCATCCCGGGCGCGCATCAAGGCTTCACAGCCGGTACACAGGCCGGTGCGGGTCGAGACCTGGGGCTGGAACTCGAGGTAGAACTCATAATCGCTGATCTGCTGGATGCGGCTCAGTTCGTTGGCCTGGCGCGCCAGCAGCTTGTGGGACGCGAGCACCGGGTCCAACTCCAGCAGGCGGCCTTTTTCTTCGAGGCCGCGAAAGGTCATGTCCAACGACTTGAGGTACACCGTACCGCCTTCGGTGGGCTGACGATGGATCGCGCGCACATAGGGCGCGTAGATCAGGGTGCCGATCACCAGCAGGGCGACTTGCAGCACCACCGCGGCCAGATCGCCGTGGGTGCTGAGGTAGGCATTGAACAGCACCGGCGCGGTAAATGGCACGCTGACCACGGCGGGCGACACCCAGCCGAGCTGCACCACGGTCAGCGCCACCATCGCATTGAAAGCCGGCACCAGCAGGAACGGAATGAACAAGCGCGGGTTGAGGATAATCGGCAAACCAAACAGCAGCACTTCGCTGACGTTGAACAACGACAACGGCAAGCTGGCTATTGCCAACAGGCGCATGGACTGGCTCCGGGAAAACAGCAGGATCGCCACCAACAGGCACAGCGCCCCGCCCGAGCCACCGATAAAGGCGAAACTGCCCAGCAGGCCACTGTTGAGCAGGTACTTGATCGGCTCTCCGGCGGCCAAGGCGGCATGGTTCAGCACCACCGCCTGGTCCAGCACATCGAACAACGGCTGCATCGCGTACACACCGTGAATGCCGAAAAACCACAACAGCGAATTCATCAGGGTCACGAACAAACCGCTGCCGTAGGGTGATTCCAGCGCATCGATCACCTGCGGCCCCTGAAGCTCTGCCACATAGGGAATCTGCAACAGCATCGACAGCACCACCACCAAGGCCAGTGAGGTGATTGCCCCCGGCATCACCATATTGATGGTGCCCCTGAGGTTGTGGGTCACCAGGTCCTCGTTGACCAGGCGGGTCCAGCGATAGCGATGCAGCCAGGCGATCGCGGGCACATTGAGCAGCGGCGAAGCAATCGCGATAAACAGTACGAAGGTGGCCGAGGTGCGCGGGTAATCACGCAGGATAAAGGTCGCCACCACCACGTGGGCCAGGCACAGGAAGGCGACGGGCAACTGTGGCAGCCGATATTGAATGGCAAGCATGTAACCGATGGAGGCCGCCACCAATAGCGGGATCACCGAGCTGATCTGGTTATGCAGCCCCGCCAGGAAGGTCACCAACGACGGGGCGAACCCCAGCACGCGAGCGCATTCGGACAGGATCAGAAAGGCGGCCGACACCAGCAGGCACGGCAGGATCCACAACAGCCCCTCGCGGATCGCACGCAATGACTCGGTACTGGCCAGGGCGGCCAGACGCTGGGTAAAGAACAGTTTGAACAGCGTTTGCGCCATGACCCATCCCTCTGTCCGTCGCTTACCGTCCCTGGGAGGCAGGGCCGAAAACACCGGCTAACGCTACACGTCCTGATAGCGGGAGCGAAAGGCTTTTGCAGCGCCACCCGGTTTTTTTCGGCATTCATTTCGGGGCGTTATGCTTGTCGAACTTCCTGGGTTGGCCCATCCTTGGTCCTCGACGCGCAGATCGACGATCCGCCCGTTCTGCCAGCCGGCACCCGCCATCCGTTAACGTGGCGCCGGACACTGGACGCGACTGCACCTCGACCCTGACCCCTTTATCAACCTGGAGCACAGCCTTGTCACAACCCGGCGATAACCACCAGCTCGCCCTGGACCGATTCCTGGCAGAACATCCCGACATCGTCACGCAGTTGGATACCCTGAACCCGCTGGCGGCCCAGGCCAAAGGCGAAACCCTGGCGCAATACCGCGCCGAGCACCTGCACGAAGCCTTCGAGGCTGAAGCCGAGCGCCAGGGGCTGTTTGCCTGGGAGCTGACACTCAAGCTGACAGCGGAGTCAGCCCAGGCGTTCGAAGCCCAACGCCTCGAAGTCCACAAGGAAGTGGCGCAGATGGCCGGCATGAGCTGGGCTGACTACTGCCGGTTGCACGACGTGAACAGCTGACACCGCGCTACACAAACCAACGGCGCCACGGGCAGCCCATCATCTCACGCAACTCAGCGACGCTGATGGTGCGACGCTCGGGGTCCAGGGCCAGCGCCGTGCGTAACGCCGGCCAATAATGCCGAGGCCATTGCCGTGGCCGCGGCAGTGACTCAGCGGATGAGCGCTCCACCGGCCGCCGTCCTTGCGCCATCTCGTAAAGCACGCACGCCACGCCGTACAGGTCGGCGGCCATTGACAGCGCATCGCCGGCCAGCAGCTCCGGCGCGGCATAAGCGGGTGTCCAGGCACCGATATGGCCGCGGCTCAGGCCCGGCAACCCGGTCGTGAGCAGCGACTGCCCCAGGCCGAAATCGAACAACCGCAGGCCCTCCTCGCTGACCATGACGTTGCCCGGCTTCAGATCGCCGTGCAGCACACCCAGGCGATGGGTATACGCCATGGCGTCGAGCAACTGCACCGCCATCGGTTGCAGTTCTCGCCAAGGCATGCCACCGGGGTATTCGAGCAGCAGTCGGTCCAGGGTCATGCCGTGCATCAACTCCATGGTAAAGAACGCGATATGCCGGTTGATATCGACGTCGAATCCATACATGCGCACCACCCGCTCATGTCGCAGGCCGCGGGCCAGGGCAAACTCGCTGTACAACAGCACATGGGCGTCCGGGCACTCGGCAAAGGTTTCGCCGAGGACCTTCAAGGCCACACTGGAACACGGTTCGCCGAATTGTTCGTGCAGCAAGTCACGGGCGCGGTAGACCACACCCATGCCTCCGCTGCCGAGTATCCGCTCCAGCTGATAACGCCCGGCGAGCAGGCTGGGTGGGGCCACGGTCGCGCTCATGACTGCACCACCACAGCAGTCAGGTCGTCCCGCGCCGTGCCGCGCATGACGGCGGCGAACAACCGGTCCACCATCTGTTGCGGCGTGCCCATGCTCAAGGCACGTCCCAGCTCGCCATGACTGAGTGACTGGTACAGACCGTCGCTGCACAACAGGAACACATCGCCTGGCCGAGTGCTGAGCTCCAGCACTTCCAGGTTCAAGGGCTCACGGGCGCCGATGGCCCGCGTCAAGGCCCGCGCATCCGGGTGGGCTCGGGCCTGCTCCAGGCTCAACTGTTGTTCATCCATCAATTGTCGAAGCAGGGAGTGGTCGCGGGACAGTTGATACAGGTTCTGCCCGCGCCACAGGTAGCAACGGCTGTCTCCCGCCCACACACAGGCAGCACGACCGCCCTCCAACAGTAGCGTGACGACGGTGCTGCCCATGGTGCCGTCGAGATCACCTGCGGGGCGTCTCAGCACATGGCCCAGTTGCCAATTGAGCGATTGCAGGCATCGGCGAACGGCTTCCACGCGCTGATCGAGGCTACCCTGCCCCGACAAGGACGCCAGGCTGCTGGCCACCCATTGGCTGGCCACATCCCCGGCCCGGTGCCCGCCCATGCCGTCCGCCACCGCCCAACAGCCGCGTTGAGGGCAATCGAGGAACGCGTCCTCGTTACGCGCCCTGACCTTGCCGCGCTGCGTACGCCCCGCACTGCGCCAAGGGGTGCGATGGCGGCTCACAGACGCTCCGGCAAGCGGAACGTGCGCCAGGCCGCGATTTGAAATGGGTTGGGCATGCGCTGGCTGGTCAACAGGTAATTGGCGCGCAAACCCGAGAGGTCAGACTTGAGTATCTGCGCGTTTCGGCCATTGGCGGGCTCGCTCTGCATCAAATCGAAGAAGCGGAACAATGACCAATCTCCGCTGTTTTTCTCGATCCCCAGGGGTCGATGCGCGCCCCGCTCCAGGACCAGGCTGCTGCGACCGTTGTCGGCCTCGGTGGGCCAATGAAACGCCATGGGCACGATGGGGCCGTGGCGATATTCCAGTTGTTGATCGCCAATACGCAAGATGGCGCGACTGACCGCCTGGTCCAGGCTGTAGGGGGCCAGGGTAAAGCGCACGGACAACCCTCCTTGTTCCTCGGAAAAAAAACCGCGCCGGATCACTTGCGCCTTCGCCAGTTGGTCCAGGAAAGCACGTGATGTCGGAAAGCTGCGCCCGTCCAGGCCGCGCAAGCGGTAGCGGCTGCCCTCGGTGCTGACAAACGGGCGCAGGTAACTGTCATAGAACCGCGCCATCACACCTCGAGGCTTGAAAAAATCGGTGAAATCACTGAGCGCCACATCGCTGGTACCGTGGGCATTGAACGGGTACCGCTGGCGAATGGCCTTGGCATACACACCGTATACCTCGCTTTGATAGCGCTGGTTCACATACACATAGGCCTCGTCCAACCAGTGGCGCCAGACATCATCGGCAATGGCCTCGAACCAGGCAGACAGCGGCAGTGGCAGACGCGCAGCAGCATCACGCAAATTGCCCAGCACATCCTGCTGGCCCTCCATGCGCCGTATAGCCTTTTGGAAGGCCGCCTGCTCCGGCGCACTCTCACGGTTCAGGGCCGTCAGTTGCAGGTGCAACTCGTCGGCCAGACGCAGGGCCTGGCTTAACTCGGCACCGGGGTTTTGCCGCTCGTCCAGCATCTGGTGCAACGGTTCGAAGCGGCGCTGCAACGCACGCCGGGCCGAATCCGGCGGCAACTGCTCCATTAGCGCGTCGCTTGCCAACTGCGCCACCGCGCCCACCTCACCGATCTGGCGCGTCACCTCATCCAGTCGCTCGCTGACAGGGAGCAAGCGGGTATTTTCCCTGACCAACTGCAACAGCTGGATCACGGGCGACTGGGCGGACGTCAAGCTGGCAAGTTGCTCGGCACCTTGCCTGAGGCCGTCAGTCGCCTGCAGGCTGACCTGGCCCAATGCCTCACTCCAGGCGTCGGCGTACTCGCTGAAGTAACGCTGCTCGAGCTCAAGCATCAGCCGGCGTAAATCCATGGCACTCAAGTCCGTCCCTTCACCCAGCACCCAATTGTCCTGGGCAATGGCATTCACCAATCGCGGCCCCTGCGTCTCGAAATACTGCAAATACCGTTTTGTGTAGAACCCGGGGATCGGATGATCGATGGCGGCAAATACCTTGCCCTCGGCAAAGCGCAAGGGTTCCAGGTTACGCGACTGCTCGCGCAGCACCCGGTAGATCACATCGGCCAACGACTCACCGCGCAATGCCTGGCGCGCCAGGGCAACCAGTTGATCATCCACCGGTGCCACGAACGATTGCCCAAGCAACTGCGCCAGGTGCACATTCAGGCGGTGCTGTGTCGACGTATCGCCCGCATAACGTGCCGACCAATGGCCAGCCACTCGCTGCGCCAGCCAAGCCGTATCACGGCGCTCGCGCAAGGTGAGCATCAGGTAGGCACGCAGGTTGTCCAACAGCCGCTCGCGATCATCCAGGCTCGAACGCACCTGCTCTTCGAGCAACTCGGTCACCCGTGGCAATAACTGCTGTTGCAGGGCCTGCTCATAAGCGCTGTCCAGCACCGGCTGACTCGCTTCTCCCTGATACAAGCCTGCACGTTCCACCAGTGGCACGTCCTGCACTGCGGGGAAAACCTGGATCGCCGCCCGCCGTGCATCCAGCAGCGGCAACACGGCCAGCGTCGCGTCCGTACCAAGTGGCAAGGCAACTGGCGTCGCCAGGTTGGCCAGTTGCTGCAAGCGATGATGGTTGACCGAATAACTGTGCATCCACAGCCAACCCGCCGCACCGATGATCAGGGTTGCGGCCACGGCCACGCCGATTTGCCGGCGACGTATGCGCTGCTGTTCCTGGCCCTGCAGACCGGCGAGGCCGGCCTCGGCAAATATCACCCGGTTGAACAAGCCCTGGATGAAGTGCGAGCCGCGCTCACCGGCGCAGGTCAAATAGAACCCGCGCAGTCCGTTGATACGTTGATAACGATGCGCGGAAAAAGCCAGCTCGATAAATGCGCACAGGCGTTCGCCGACTCGCGCCATCTGTTGCGGAAAGTCGAGTGTCAGCCCGCGCTGCTCGACACTGCGCTGCGCGTGCAAGCGCTGAATCAACTCCCCCCCCAGGCGTTGCAGCAGTGTCTCGAACGCCTGGCGCACCTGGGTGACTTCAGTGCCGGCCTTGCCGGTGATCAGCTGTTCACCCAGTACGCCTTCGGCGGCGTCGGCCTGGGGTGAGTCGAAGTATTCGGCAAACCCCGTCAACCGATCGGCCTGGGTCAGGACCAGGTAGATCGGCACATCGACATGCAACGTCTGCTGGATTTCCTGCAAGCGCGTGTGAATGTGACGGGCGTGATGGTCCAGATCCAGCGGGTGGCTGCCAACCAGCGTTTCCATCGACAAGGTCACCACGACACCATTGAGCGGGCGGACCTGGCGTCGCGCCCTGAGCAGCCTGAGCAAGGTCAACCAGCCCGCGGCATCCACGGCACCGTCCGGTTGCGTCAGGTAGCGTCCGGCGGTATCGACCAGCACCGCGTCGTCGGCAAAGTACCAATCACAGTAGCGGGTCTGGCCCGTCGAACTCGGCTCGACACGGTCCAGCGGAAACGGCAACCCACTGGCCGCCAGCAAGCGCGTCTTGCCACTGCCCGCCTCGCCGATCAACAGGTACCAGGGCAGCTCATCACGCCAACGCTCGCTGCGTTCAGCATACCGGCCAGAGGTTTTCAGGGTATGCAGCGCCTCCCTGAAGCGGCCACGCACTTGTTTCTGCTCGTCCTCGATGCGCCCCTGTTGCTCATGATGCGCCTGGTGTCCGGGCTTTTTCAGCCGCGCGGCGCGGCGCCCGCCGGCCAGGACCATCGCCAGCCCCCACAACAGAAACATCACGCAGACGGTCAACAGGCGCGATGTCGGTGCGGCCCAGAACCGATACCCGTCCACCGCGAGCAAGGGTCCGAAAAACCATACCAACAGCGCGACTGAAAGCACCAGCAACAAGCTCCAGACCCAAATCGTAGCCAGCACGGTGCCCGCGCCCTTGAAGAATGCGTTCATTCATTGCTCCCAGCGTTACAGGGGCGTCCGAGTCAGATCCGGCGCCGAAATTTGAAAAGGTTGCAGCACCTGTGTGCGCTCTTTGCCCAATACCCAGGCAAACCCCGAATAGATCGCCAGCATGCAGCCCAGGCAAAGGATTCCAACCCAAAGGGTCGGCAGCTTGCGCGGGGCTTTATGGCGTACGGGCTCCACCCGTGGCGGTAATACAGAGACAGGCAGCGGCGTGCCCCGGACATGCCTGACCTGGCGATACAAGGCATCGCGCACCGCTTCAAGTTGCAGCACGCCACGCTCCATGACCCGATATTTACCCTCAAACCCCATCGCCAGGCACAGGTACATCAATTCCAGCAGCGCAATGTGCTTGACCGGGTCTCGGGACAGTCGCTCCAGCAGCTGGAAAAACTTTTCGCCGCCGAACGTTTCGTTATGGAAGCGGCTCAGCAGGCTGACCTTCGACCAGTCGCTGCGACTGCCCCAGGCGGTGGTCACCACCGCTTCATCGATCACGCTGCACAACACATAACGCGCCGACATGACCTGGCCGTTTTCGCTCCCCTCATGTAAGGCACGGGTCTCGAATTGGGTGACCCCTTCCGACAGCCGATCATTCAGTGTTTGCAAGCTTTCCCGACCGCAATGGCTCCTGAGCCGGGCCACCTCCGCCAGTAATTCCCAAGCGACCGCAACCAGCGGGTTAAGCCCCATATTGAAGGTCTGCGCGCCCTGCAAGCGGGCCGCGTAGATCATTCGGTCTTCCAATTGCTCGAAGCGCGGTGGCGTGGGGAAGTCGGTGATCGCGCCCTGCGCCGGCCCCCGTCCTTCACGATCAAGCAGGACAGTTTTTTCGTCCTGTGGGTATTCACGGTCCGTGGTCATAGTGTTCAGTTCCTGATGGCCCAGAAGGTGAGTTCAAGCTCGGCAAACTCGCCGCCGACATGGAAGGCAAACCCACCCGAATGCTCCAGTTGCGTGATGTCCCGGGCGCTGAGTTCGAGCATGAAATAGGTTTTGCCGGCATGGAACGGCAACTGGCGCGGCGCCACCGGCAGCGGCTTGACCTTGATGCCCGCCAGATGCAGGTTGACCAGTTCGCGTATACGCTCCACCGGGCCGATCTTCAGATGCGCCGGCAAACGGTGACGAAGCTCATCCGAATCACACTGCGCGCTGGCCGTCAGGATGAAGGTCGCGCTGCCGAGCAGCTTGAGGTCGCTCACCGGGCATACCAGCACGCCGTATTGACGCTGTTGCAGCGCGAGCTCCATGGCATGCTGCTCCAGCACCATCGACAGCATGGAGCGAATGCCCTCCATCAGCCCACGAAAGCTGGCGCCCTGGTCGTTATGCCGATACCGCACGTCCAACGGGGCACGCTTGCTGTCATGGGCGAACGTCGATAACTCACCGAGCATCGACAGGCACTCGCGGAACACCGTTTCCGGACGAACCTGAACCTGGCCCAGATAGTGACGCAGGACCCACTCGCAACGATTGACCAGTTGCAGCATCAGAAAGTCGCCGATCTGCGAACCGGCGGCGGCACCGTTGCCCTGGATACGCTCTGCAATGGCGTCGCCTCGGCAGGCCAGCAGGCTGATCACCTCCTTGAGGCACGACGATACATAAGCCGATCCCTGGACATACATGAAGGTCGGGCTGAACTCCGGGTCCAGGCTCACGCCCTCTTCATCCGTGCAATCCACAACCTGGGCGACCTTGAGCATCACACACGCCTGGTCACTGTGATGCTCCCCCAGCAGCAGGCGCAGGTCCGGACGGCCGCAGTGAATCTGACAACGTAAATCGACACCGGCATTGGAGTCGCCAACGTCCATCGGCCAGGTGATATAGCGTGCCCAGACATCGGCCTGGTCCTGCTTGCGCGCCTCGATCTGGTTGTGGGTCGTCAACGGCAACGCAAGATAGATCCCTTGCCTGCCCGCGTTGGCAGGTACCTGCAGGACCAGCGGCTCCACGGCGGCACTCAACTCAAAGAGGCTGCCGTCGGGTAATACACCACTGGCTTGGTTGACGACGATCTTGCCCAGGCGCAGGTACTGCAGGTCGATTTCAAGGGTGATGAAACCCCAGGTGTCGCAGCCCAGCAGGCGGGTGCGGTTGAGTTGCTGGTTGTAGTAACGATCGTTGTGTTGCAGGTGCTGGGGCCGCAACAACATGCCTTCCTGCCAAATGACTTTATGAACGAGCATATCAATCCTGCCTCGCACCAGAAATCGGGTTGGCGACCCGGATGCCAGCCTTGTCAAGCACCAGGCTGGCCCGGGTCAGTTTCTGCGGGTTAAGCGACACCACCATTCGCCACTGCACATGGGGCAGGTCTCGATAGGCGGCCAGCACCCCCACATAACGGCTCTGCGGTTCAACCTTGAGCTTGAGCTCCAGCCGTTCGCCGGGGCGCATTTCCAGCTCCTCGCTGCTTACCCAGTCCTTGGGCAAGGCTTGCTCGGCACGCCCGTAAAGGCTGAAAAAATCGGCGTTCTCGAAGGCCACGGGATGGCGCAGCTCGAGCAAGTGCACCACGATCGGCGAGGGACGCCCGTGCAGGTCGGGGTTGACCTGATCGCTGGCGACCAGCTTCAGGTCCAGCTTGGTCACGGTAGAAAAAGGCGACAGGGTGCTGCACCCGGTCAACAGGCTGAATACCACCAGCATGGATGCAACGGCGGCTCGATACATGATCATCATCCCGGGTAGTCCACATGAAGGGTGGAGATCAGGCGGACCTGCTCGTCATAGGCTCTGGCGAAGTCCTTGCCCAACAGGTGTCCCGTGAGCGGTTCAGCCTCGACCAGGCGCTGGTAGTGACGTTGATAGGCGCGCCATTGGGCACCGTCGGTGTTGAACCGGGGCGATTTGTCCTGGCGCTCGAAACACAGCAGCAGATAGCTGGGGGCGAACGCTTCCCGCGCGCTGCGCGCCGCGGCACGACATGCCGCCAGCAATGCAATCTGATGCGTCTGCATATCCCGGTGCACTTGAGTGATCGCCAGGTCGGCGGGCAGTTGGCCAAATTCGCTGATGCCCAACAATGCGGCCAACGCCGTCTCGGCATCCGCGCACTGCCTGAGGGGGTTTGGGCTGTTCACAACGGGAGCGGCGGGCGCCAGGTTCGATTCACTTTTCAGTTCGTCGCAGGTGCGCAGGTTGTGCTGCAACCCCTCGATACTCAGCTTGAGCAAGCCGGCGACCTTGATCGCCAATGCCTCTCGCGCTGGCCTGTCAACGTCGTCGAGGCGGATCCCCAGCGCTGCCGCAAACAGCGTCCAAAAGGACTCGTTGTCCGCTGGCGCAGTGACAACCTGCGGGCTCGGCGGCACCTCCAGGTCGGGCTCCACCCATCGAGGCAAGACCAGATGGTCTCGGTCCGCCGCGCTGTGAGTCATCCACTGCCCCGGTTCTTGGGCGACAGTACTCAATGCATCCAGCCCGTCCAATGACGGATGGGTGAGGTCCTCATCATCCAGCGCCTGCATGGGGTCCAGGGCCAGGAAAGCATCGTCGGGAATCGGCCCCGGTGCCGTAAATCGCCGCGCGCCGGGCGGGGCCGGCGGCTCGATAAGCCTTGCGCGTATCGCCAATGCCCCCAGTTGAAAAAGATCACCGTCGGCGATCAGTCGCGCCTGCCCTTTATTCAGGCGTTCACCACTGTCGGCCACGCAAATGCCATTGCTGCTGATGTCCGTCAGAAAGTAGCGACCTTCACGGTAGCTCACCAGCCCATGGTGACTGGACAACAGTCGACTGGCATCGGGGATCACCCAGTCGCAACCGGCCCCGCGACCGATCACACCGCCGACACCGGCAAACGTCTTGCGAGCGCCGGCCAGCGGCTCGGTGCCAGCGCCGTCATACACTTCAAATACCAGTTGCATGCTCGGGTCCTCCATTCACTGGCCGCGACTGGTCGCTTGCGGGTCGCCCAACGGACGGTAGTCAGCATCATCGAAGACATAATTGGCGTTACAGCCGCCCAGCACACACAACACAAGCAACATGGCTTGCCACAGACGATCAGGCATCGGGTATCTCCCATAGACACAAGGCATTCAGCACTCCCCCTTGGCTTCACCAACAGGAATATTCAAGCGGGCAAGCCGGTAGAGCAGCGTGCGGCGAGCGACGCCCAGCTCACGGGCGGTGCGTGTTCGATTACCACGGTTCTTCTGCAGGCAATCGATCAGGACCATGCGCTCCACCCTCTCCAGGCGCTGGCGTAATGTGGTCTCTACAGCGGCCTCCGTTCGCGGCGACAGCGCCAGGTGCAGCGGCAGGATCACACCGTCATCACACAGCAGCACCGCGCGCTCCACCAGGCACTTGAGTTCGCGGACATTGCCGGGGAAGCCATGACTCGTCAGTTGATCCAGGGCCGCGCTTGACCAGCCAACAGCTGGCCGACCGAGTGCCATACAGGCCTCGTCGGCGAAATGACGCGCCAGTTGCAGCGCGTCGCCGTCGCGCTCACGCAGCGCCGGCAACTCGATGGGAAACTGCGCCAGCCGGTAATACAGGTCTTCGCGGAAGGTCCCCTGGGCCACCATGGCAAGCAGGTCACGGTGAGTCGCCGCGATGATGCGGACATCGACCTTATGGGAAGCATTGGCCCCCAGCGGACGCACTTCTCCTTCCTGCAAAACGCGCAGCAACTTGGCCTGCAGTGAGAGCGGCATGTCACCGATTTCATCCAACAGCAGCGTGCCGCCATGGGCTGCATCAAATAACCCGACGTGGTCGCGCTGGGCCCCGGTAAATGCGCCCTTGCGGTAGCCGAACAGCTCGCTCTCCAACAGGCCTTCCGGAAACGCGGCGCAGTTCTGCACCACGAACGCTTTAGCGCTGCGCGGCCCGGCGGCGTGGATGGCCCGCGCCACCACTTCCTTGCCGGTACCGGTCTCGCCACGCAGCAACACGGTGTACGGCGTGTGCAGGACCTTACCGATCAAGCGGCAGGTCTCGTTCATCGCGACACTGTTGCCGATCAAGCCGTACACACGAGTGGCGGGCGCTCTCGATTTGAGCCGGGTGACCTCCGATGCGGGCTGCATCCGTCGCAACAGGCTCAATTGCGCCAGCGCGAAGCCGCCAAGGCGCGCCAGCGAGGCAACATAACCTTGCAATTGGGCTGGGCGCGGGCTGGCGCACAGCAATACCCCCATGATGGTTTTGCTGCGCCCCAGCAGCGGTATGCAGGACAGGCAATGCCAAGGCTGCGCCACTGCCGGCAGGAACCCGGTGTCATGCACGCACTGGCTCAGGTCATCCAGGGTAAGGGGCTGCCCTTGGGTCAGCACGTAGTGCAACAGAGGTTCATGCTGGGAGCCAGGGCCCGACGCTGGGTCGCCCGGCGGCAGTGCCCCGTGGAGATGCTGGGCGATCAGCTCAAGCCTGCCCGCCGGCTCATCGAACAGGTACAGCTGGCTGAGTTCACACTGGCTCAGTTGCGCAGCGCCGGTCACGCACAAGTCCGCCAGCGTGGTTTCGTCGTGTTCATGGCCCAGTCGGCAGAACCAGCCGAGCAAGGTCTCGGCATAGGTCAGGGGATGGGGTAATGGGGTAAACAGGCTTTTCATCATTGGCCGAACTCGCAGACTGGCCGACCGCTGCTATCCAGCCGTGCATGAACCCGTGACAGACCTGCATGGCCCACCGTTGCAGTCAGCAGCCGATCAGCGATCTGCGGCAGCAGGTCCGACTCGATCCACTGATCGATCGCGCGCGCTCCGCTGTCACCGTGTGTGCAGAGCCGGACCATGTGCGCCACCAGCTCGGGCGTGTGGGTAAACGCCAACTGGCGTTGCTGTAATCGCTGGCCAAGGCGCGCAAGCTTGAGGCGTGCCACGTCATTGAGCACCTCACCCGTCACCGGGTAATAGGGCACCACCCGCATCCGGGCCAGCAACGCCGGTTTGAAGTATGCCCGCAGCGCGGGGAGGATCGCGGCTTGCAATACCTCGATGTCCGGGCGCAGGCCGTCGGCGCACGCCTCACTGATGCAGTCGCTGCCGAGATTGGAGGTCATCAGGATCAACGTATTACGGAAATCGATCTCCCGCCCTTCGCCATCATTGGCCAAGCCCTTGTCGAAGACTTGGTAGAACAGGTTCAACACCTCCGGGTCTGCCTTCTCGACCTCGTCGAGCAACACCACCGAATAAGGGCGTTGCCGCACCGCTTCGGTCAGGACACCGCCTTCGCCGTAGCCCACGTAACCCGGAGGTGCACCGATCAATCGAGACAGTGAGTGTTTTTCCTGATACTCCGACATATTGATGAGGGTGACGAACCGCTGGCCTCCGTACAGCAGGTCGGCCAGCGCCAGCGCGGTTTCGGTCTTGCCCACACCGCTGGGGCCGGCCAGCAGGAATACACCTACCGGCGCATCGGGTTCGTTGAGGCCGGCAGCTACGGCCCGCAGGCTGCGATCAAGCGCCTGCACGACCGGCTCCTGTCCCAGAATGCGTGCTCGCAAGGCATCGGCGAACCCCAGGACTTTTTCGCTGGGTTCAAGGGCCACTTGCTCGACGGGAATCCCGGTCCACGCACTGATGACCTGGGCCACCAGGCGCGGGCACACCGTCGGGCTTGCCGTCGGCTGCTCGCGCTGTTCAACCCAGCACTGCTCCAGGGCCTGGCGCTCCTGCTCCAGGGCATCCAGTCGCAGGCTCAAGGCTTGCAGGGCCACCTCATCGACCGGCAGCCCGACCTCGGCATCCCTGCGCAGCGCCAGGTGTTGCCGCGTCCCTTCGGCAAGCTCGGCGACAAGGCATTGCAAGGCTTCGGGCCGCGCCGACAAGCACGTGCGAGCCCTTGCGCACGCCGTATCCAGCACATCCACCGCTTTATCCGGTAGCTGGCGCCCGGCCAAATACCGCGCGCTCATGTGCGCTGCCGCGACAACCGCATCATCGCGCACGTACACGTCATGGCTGGCCTCATAGACCGGCACCAGTCCACGCAGGATCGATACCGCGGCCTCGACACTCGGTTCGCCCACCCGTACCGGTTGAAAACGCCGCGCCAATGCGGGGTCCTTTTCGATGTATTGCTTGTACTCCGACCAGGTGGTGGCGGCGATGGTCCGCAGTTGACCGCGGGCCAACGCAGGCTTGAGCAGGTTGGCGGCATCCGACGCACCACCCGGCCCCGCGGCCCCCACCAGCATATGAGCCTCGTCGATAAACAGGATCACGGCCTGGGGCGAGGCGTTGACTTCGTCGATCACCCCCTTGAGGCGGCGCTCGAATTCGCCCTTGATACCAGCCCCCGCTTGCAGCAGCCCCATATCAAGGGTCAGCACGCGCACATCCTGGAGGGCTGGCGGTACCTGCGATGCGACCACTTGCAGGGCGAAGCCTTCGACAATCGCCGTTTTCCCGACCCCGGCTTCTCCGACCAGGATCGGGTTGTTCTTGCGTCGACGCACGAGGATGTCGATCAATTGCCGGATTTCACCCTCCCGGCAGATGACAGGGTCGATCAAGCCTTCACGGGCCTGGCGCGTCAGGTCCTGGGTAAAACGCTGCAACCATGATTCAGCCACCACTGCCTGGACTTGTGCGCCCTGGCTCAATAAGAAGTCACGTACGCGATCAGCGTCCAAACGGCTCAAAATACCTTGATAACCGCTGCCGGCGTGCTCCAGGGGATGACGTAGCAGCGCGAGCAACAGGGCACCTTGGTCAACGTCATGTCGCCCCAGTTCAAGGTGCGCAACCATCAACGCCTGTTGCAACCACTGCACCAAAGCCTGGGCGAACACCGGGTTGTGGGTTGCACACTGCGCGGTCTTTGGCTGCAGCGTCGCCTGCAGTTCGTGCAGCGCTACGTTGGCCTCTGCCAGCGCCTTGGCCAACACGCCATCGGCGTGCTCCAGCAGCGCCAGCAGCAGGTCCTCCACCAGCACTTCGCGACCGCCCCGGGCGATACAACGTTCAGCCGAGCGTTCCAGGTCGCTGCGGGTTTGCGCCGCCAATGTCCGTATCAATTGTTGCAGGTCTACATTCATCATAATCATCAGTCCTTAATGCGCATTGCCAGCCAGCGTGACCACACCATCCGCCCGCTCATGCCCCAGCCAACTGGTCCATCCCAGGCGACACACATTGCGCTCGCCGATATGCAGCGCGCGGATCTCCCCTTCAGCGAGCACCAGGCGCACGTCATATTCCAGCGGTGCGCGCGCGGTTAAGCGCAGCAGTGCACATAAGGGGCGCAAGTCCTCCCCGGTCGGCAGGAACTGGTGAAATCGTTGCCAGTCGAGCCCGAGCAGATGCACGGTGAACTTGCCGCTGCAATCGGTGACCCGACTCCCCAGCACCAGGTCCTGGCCGAGCGTGTGGTTGGCCGCCCCCAGCCGATTGCGCTGCTGTCCGTTGATTGACACGCTGCGTTCAACCCACTGTTCGATGAACAACCGGCGGTGCTTGAAGTAATGGCGCATCACAGTCTCAATCATTGCCGCCGAATGCGCGCGCAGGCTCAGCAGCCCCAGGTAAGGCAGCAGCCGTTTGCAGTCCAGCGCTGCCGCCCGACGAATGTCCTGGCCTCCCAGTCCGATCAAGGCAAACATCTGCGCCGAGAACGCATCACTGGCGCCCCGTCGGAAGCAGGCTCGATAACGATATTTGCGCCAGATCGGCAGCATCAGCCGTTGCAGGCGGTGGTGAAACACGTCCAGGAAATCCCGGGTGGCGTTACCGCCTGACACCTCTGCGTACGCCTGCTCCGCGTAGAACGCGGGCAGTGGTGACCCCGCGCCACATAGTCCGAGGACATTGAGGCGAAGCCGCGCGCGCAATTGACCGTACTCCACAAAAAACTCCACTCGATCGATGTCGTGTCCGGGAAAGCCCAAGCCTGGATTGGCCTGGAATTCCAATTGGTCATACAACGCGTCCTCATCCAGCAGTGGATGGGCATCACGCAAGCGCTCGATCACCTGTAACACCGCCTGGAACAGCGAGTACTCGCGGATGAAACGGGACAGTTCGGTTAAAGCAGGGGCTGCTCGCCCATGCGGGGTGGCCATAGGTACACATCTCCTTGTGTGCTGATCACTCGCAATTCGTGATACGAATTCAAGCTGGCGTACAGCGCAAAAAACTCGTTGAGCACCGAAGCGAATACAAAGGTTTCGCCCTGGCCGAGGAAGCCTTGGGTATCGATCGACAGGTCCACCCGCACACCGCGAATCGGCAGGCCATTGAGCAATCGGTCGACGGCTTCGTGCCGGATGCCGCGCAGCGCTCCCAACCGCTTTGCACTGATCTTCTGCGCCTGGCGGCTGTGATAACGCGGCAGGTCGTAGGTTTCGAGGATGACTTTCAGGGCATTGATATCGGTCAACGACAGGTAGTTGAGCGACAGGTTGCTGATCAGTCGCCACAGGAAGTCCTGGTCCAGGGGCGGAGCAAGACTCGTGGTCGGCACGGTGATATTTCGAAACGCCAGAAATTCCGGGGTCTGCTCGCAGGGCTGGTTGACCTGCCCCACCTGTAGCTGCAGCGGCAGGTTCTGATTGGTGCAGGTCAACTCGATCGACAGTGTTTCCTGTTCGTGCCCCTGGTCACGCTCAAACGCGATCCAGGTGTCGAGACCGGCATGCTGTGCCGATGCACGCTGGCGAAGGCTGTAGCTGGGGGCCATGTTCGAGGCTGGGGTGGCGGTGTCGTGTTCAAAGGACTCGAACGGTACGTAATGCCGATAACCCAGGCCACCCGGGCGCCATCCCGTCACGCTGTCCACGGAAAACACCGCGGCGTTGCCCCGGGTATATTCCCCAGGCACCAGCAGGTACTCATCCTGCTTGCCGTCCAGGCGAACGGGCACGGCATCATGGTTGAACAGATTGACGATGGGGGTGCAATAGAGCTTCACGTTGTCCAGGCTGGGGCGTTGCGGCTCATGCCCCTGGGTGCGCAGTTCAAAACGCATCACCATGCCACGCACCCGTTTGAGCAGTGCCTGGGGCACCCCATGCAACCGATCCAAACCGCCGACATCCACGAACAGGTACTTGTCAGGGAAGGCAAAATACTCCTGCAGCAGGCGATAACCACGGAAGGTATTTACCGGGTAAGGAATCAACGCCTGTTCTTCGCAGAACCCCACCGGGCGTACCTGGCTGGCACACAGCCGCAGCGACATTGCCTGCCCATCGGTCCCGTTGACGGGCTGGCCGTCATCACCGAGAAGCAACAACTCGATGCCGTCGAGATGACGCAGCAGGCCCAGGTACAACCCCTGGCTGACGTGGCGATCCCCGGCCAGGTGCAACCGCAACGTGTCGAACACCAACTCACTGAAATTCCCCGGGGCGCTCATGTCCAACCGCAGGTCCAACAGGGCTCGCTCACCCTGGAAGACATACGTCACGGCGCTCAGTTGCAGCGCCATGACCTGGGTGCTGTAGCAGGTCCGAAAGCGACAGCGCTCGCCATTGATGGCCGCGCTTTCCACTGCGGTGTCGCGCGCCACCCGGACAGCAGGCCCTGCCCGTTTCAACGGATCGAACTGCAAGATGCTGAACGATGGCAGAGGCCGCATGTAGTTGGGCCACAACAACTGCATCAACGAATGGGTCAGTTCGGGTAATTCGTCATCCAGTTTCTGCCGCAGGCGGCCGGTGAGAAACGCAAAGCCTTCGAGCAAACGCTCCACGTCCGGGTCCTGGCCGGCCTCTGCGAGAAACGGTGCCAGGGCTGGATTGCGCTCGGCGAAACGTCGCCCCAGCTGACGCAAGGCACTGAGTTCGCTTTGGTAATAACGATTAAAGGTCATCCGGCGCAACCTCGACCTGCCCACCATCACCCAGAAGCGCACTGAACACCACCGGTTGCCTGATTCCATTGGCGAGCAGTGTGGCCTCGATGGCAAATGCCAGGACCAGGGGATCGCGGTTGCGGGGCAATAGCCTTACGCGCACGTTCGCCAAACGCGGCTCATAGGCCTGGATAAACCGTTCGATCGACAGGCGCGATCGGCTCAATGATTCGTGCAGGCTCAGGCGCAGGTCATTGAGATCCGGCAAGCCGTAGTCGTGCAATGTCTGGACACTGCCCGCACGCGTGCTGAGCATCTTGCCCAGGTGCGTCGCGATGGACGCCACGCTGTTCGCCTGGGCAGGTGCCTGGCCGTCAAGGCGCTCGAATAGGCTGCAGTAATGTGTCATCCCCTGGTGCCTGCTCATTCTTTGTCGAGCTTGCCGACCAGGGACAAGGTGAAATCCGCCCCCATGTACTTGAAGTGAGGTCGCACACTGAGGTTGACGCGGTACCAGCCTGGCTCCCCGTCGACGTCACTGACGACAATACGGGCGGCTCGCAGCGGACGCCGGCCGCGCACTTCGGCGCTGGGGTTTTCCTGGTCCGCCACGTATTGGCGAATCCACTTGTTGAGCTCCAGCTCAAGGTCGGTGCGCTCCTTCCACGAGCCCAGTTGCTCGCGCTGCAGCACCTTGAGGTAATGGGCCAGCCGGTTGACCACCATCATGTACGGCAACTGGGTACCCAGGCGGTAGTTCAGCTCGGCCTCCCTGCCCTCGGCGCTGGTGCCGAAGTACTTGGGTTTCTGCACGGAACTGGCGGAGAAGAACGCGGCATTGTCGCTGCCCTTGCGCATGGTCAGGGCAATAAAGCCTTCCTCGGCCAGCTCATATTCGCGACGATCGGAAACCAGCACCTCGGTAGGAATCTTGGTTTCGATTTCGCCCATGCTGTGGAAGTGGTGCAACGGCAGGTCCTCCACCATGCCACCGCTTTGCGGACCGATAATGTTCGGGCACCAGCGAAACCGGGCGAAGCTATCGGTCAGGCGCGTGGCGAACGTGTAGGCAGTATTGCCCCACAGATAGTGTTCGTGGCTGTTGACCACGTTTTCCTGGTAGGCAAAGGTCTTGACCGGGCACTCCGACGGGTCGTAGGGGGTGCGCAGCAGGAACCGTGGCACGGTAAGGCCGATGTAGCGGGCATCCTCGCTCTGGCGAAAGCTCTGCCACTTGGCAAACTGGGGGCCTTCGAAATGATCCTTGAGATCCTTCAGGTCGGGCAGCCCGGTAAAGCTTTCCAAGCCAAAGAACCCCGGCCCGGCAGCCGCGATAAACGGCGCATGGGCCATGCAGGCCACGCTGGAAACGTACTGCATCAGCTTGACATCCGGCGCGCTGGGCGAGAGGAAGTAGTTGGCAATGATGGCGCCTACCGGCTGGCCGCCAAACTGACCGTATTCGGCACTGTAGATGTGTTTATAGAGCCCGGACTGGTTGATTTCCGGCGAGTCTTCAAAATCATCCAACAGGTCCTGCCGCGCGACATTCAGCAGTTCGATCTTGATGTTCTCGCGAAAATTAGTGCGATCGACCAGCAACTGCAGGCCCTTCCACGCGGCTTCAAGCGCCTGGAAATCCGGGTGGTGGAGAATTTCGTCCATCTGCTGGCTGAGCTTGGCATCGATTTCGGCGATCATCCGATCGACCAGGCGTTTCTTGACCGGCTCACCGCTGTTGTGCGGTTTGACCAGCTCTTCGATAAACGCCGAGACCCCGCGCTTGGCGATGCCATACGCCTCGTCGTCAACCGTCAGCAGCGTCTGGGCAATAATGTTGTCAAGGATGCCGCCGTTGTCATCCGTTGATGTGGCCAGCGGTTTATGTTGTGCGCTCATCGTTCAGTGTCCTTTTCCTGAAAAAGTCATACGGTGGAACTGCCCAGCCCCAACTCGGCCAATACCCGTGCACGGGATTCATCATTGGCCAGGGCTTGCTCGATGGCCTTGCGAAAGCTCGGCGTATTCCCCAGTGGCCCCTTCAATGCCATCAACGCTTCACGCAGCGTCATCAGCTTTTTCAGTTCGGGAATCTGCTCCACCAGGCTTGCGGGGTTGAAGTCCTGCATCGAATTGATCCGCACCTGTATGCCCAGCTCTTCAACGTCGGGCGCGTCCTGGAGGCGATTGGGCACGCTGAGCGTCAACTCCAGCGCTTGCTTGGCCAGCACCTCGTCCAGGGTGTTCTTGTCGATACTGATCGGCTTGCGGTCTTCCAGCTTGCGCAAGTCCTCACGCTGGGTGAAATCCCCCAGCACCAATAACTTCAACGGCAGTTCAACTTCTTCCTGTGCGTCTCCAACGGCAGGTTTGAAGGTGATGTTGATGCGTTCCTTGGGTGCTACCGAACCTTCTTTGGCCATGGTCTATCTCCTTTTTTTCGAGCGGCTCGAAAGCCTATTCAAGTACCGCTTCCAGGTCGAAGTGGCACAACCTGCGATGGGTGTCTTCCTTGCGCTCCCGCACGGCATGGCTTTGTGGCAACAGGTCGCAGCAGCGATACAGCAACTGCGCCACCTGCAGCGCCAGGCCAGGCTCCCAACGGTCCAGCCCCGCCTGCTGCAGTTCATGATCCAACTGTTCAAGCTGGATTCTCGCCAGCTCGTACTTGCCGGCCAGTACACACAACCGGGCCTGGGCCAAACGCCAATGGAAGCGCGCTCGCTCGCCGCGTGCGGCATGCAGGCCCTGCCTGAGTTCCCCGACGGCGGCCTTGAGCCCGTCCTTGCGCAAGCGTGGCATGACGTCCTGCAACGCCCTCTCCCACGGCTCGGCGTCGGCATCGATCGATATCTGCGAGGGTGAGGTTCTTTGCAAATGGCGATTCACCTGCAGCGCAATCCAGTCGCGAGTCGCAGCATCCGCAAACGGAACGCCGTCGTGAAAGCAGAACCCGAGGAGGTTCGGCAGGCGTTGCAACAACAGGGCGAGGCTGACTTCCACCTCGGACATCGCCAGATGAGCCTGCAGCGCCTCGAGGCACTCCCACTGCATGCGCAAACCGTCGAACCAGAACATCGCACTGGCCAGGCTCGCTTCAAGCTCAAGCACCAGATCGGCGTAATGACCTTGGACAAAACGCTCCTGGTAACGGTTGAGCTTGTCGGATGTGGGGCCACGCAGGCTGGTGATCCCTGCACTGTCGGCGTCGGGGTAACTGACCAGGGGCAGCCAGGCCAGCGTACGGCCCAGGCGCAATGCGCGCAGGTCTGTAGCGTCCTGGCGCAGCCACCAGGTACACAATGGGCGAGCCTGGTCCTGCAGGGTGCGAAGTCGCTTATGTGCGTCTTTTTCGTTATCGATTGCAGCTTCCGGCTTGAGCAATTGAGTCGCTGCCTGCTTGACCTGTGCAACGACCGCCGTCACACCGGCCGGCTCGGGACCGCATTGCGCCGTGCGCGCCAGGCGCTCTGATAATTGCCTGCGAATCGGCAGAAGGAGTGGCGCGTCGCTTCCCAGGCATGCGCTCCAGCATTCATCCAGGCTGGAAAGGTGTTCAAGGATGGCTTGGAACAGTGGTTGCTGATCCGCGATTGCAAGGGTTTGCGCAAACAGGGGCTCAAGGCGCAGCACCAGCCAGCCGAAAGCTGCGCCACGGGTACGCATCTTGGCGGGGTGGACAGCCGCCCAATGCTGTTCGCAAAGATGACGCAACAGGCCCAGGCCTGCCAGCAAACCAGGAAAAGATTCACGCTGGTACAACGCCCAGGTCAACCATGCCGCGACCCGCAAATCCTTGGAATGCTGACGCAGCACGCCTTCGCTGATGACCCTGACGAGCTGCCAGTCTGGCTGGCTGCCGCCGTGGATCGATTGGGCCTTGGCCAGCTCGGTTTCAAGGGCTTCATATTCGCTGGAGAAGCGCACTTCACTGCCGGCATAACTTGCATCTGAACATGGCGTTCGGGCGACCTCAAGGTAATAAGCGCAAAGCGTGTCTGAGTAAATCATTTTTAACCGCGCACGATTATCCAAGATAGGACCGGCAAACTAACTGCGTATTGGCTGCGCACCAGTAAGCCATGAAGCTTCGTGAAAAACGTGACGAAGCGAGCGAACATTAGTCACGCAAAAAACATTCAGCAAGCAACATGCGCCTACTTAAGGAATTTCCTACAATCACCATAAAACCTGGCCTGCGCAGCAATTTGCGCAGTTTAATCCGTTGCAAAACACCCTGACTGCTCGCACTTCATTGATTAGAGCGGCCCAAACAGAACAAGCAACTAATTGCGCACTTAAGCGCAAATACCAGCCGTTAATATCGCCCCCGCCTCCCCGCAACTTATAAAATACAAGCGCACGCAACATCGAACCCCTTATTTCATTGGAGTTCCAACTTTCAGGCACGCTTCTTGTTATAGGGGTTGTGCCCATCCGGCCCGTCGCCGAATGGAACTCCCTATCAATAAGGCAAGGAAACCCGACATGCCAACACCCGCGTATCTTTCTATTACCGGTGTCAAGCAAGGTTTGATAACGGCAGGCACTTTTACCCAGGACTCGGTAGGTGGCATTTACCAGGAAGGTCATGAGGACCAGATTCTCGTGCAGGCGTTTGCTCACCAGGTAATCATTCCCCGCGACCCGCAATCGGGCCAACCGACGGGGCAGAGGGTGCATAAACCGTTGATGATCAGCAAGGTCTTCGACAAGTCATCGCCATTGCTCTTCAGCGCCCTCACCAGCGGCGAAGAGGTCAAGTGCCGACTGGAGTGGCTGCGGACCTCAGCGGCAGGCACGCAGGAGCACTACTTCACCATCGAACTCGAAGGGGCGACCATCGTCGACATCCAGTCGCGCATGCCCAATTGCCAGGACCCGGACAACGCGCATTTCACCCACCTCGAAGACGTCTACTTCAGCTATCGCAAGATCACTTGGACCCATGAGGTCTCCGGTACATCCGGCTCGGACGACTGGCGCAGCCCGGCGGCCGGCTGACCCGGCCTGATGCGCAAACGGCTGCCAGGGACGGCGCCGTTTCTGCGCGACACTCAGACCATCGCCAGGGGGTGCTTGCGCTTGGGCGCGCCGAACACCCGGTCGATGGCCTCCAGATCGTGTTCATCCAGCACCAGGTTCGCGGCGCTGGCGTTAAGGCGCACGTGTTCGGGCGTCACGGCCTTGGGGATGGCAATTACCCCCTCCTGGCGCAACACCCACGCCAAGGCCACCTGGGCAGGCGTGACCTCATGAAGGTGAGCGATGTGCTTGAGCGTCTGGCTGGATAGCAGCCCACCCCCCTGGGCAATCGGACAATAAGCCATCAATGGCAAGTGATGCTGTTGCCACCATGGCAGCAAGTCGAATTCGATACCGCGCTCTTCAATGTTGTAGAGCACCTGGTTGGTGGCACAGGCCGGGGAAGCAAGTTCCTGCAGGTCGGCGACATCGAAATTGGACACACCCCAGCGGCCGATTTTGCCGGCTTCTCGCAGCCGCTCGAAGGCCTCGACCGTTTCTTCAAGGGGATACTGGCCGCGCCAATGCAGCAGATACAGATCGATGTAATCAGTCCCCAAGCGCCGGAGGCTGGCCTCGCAAGCACGGGGGACACCCTTGTGGCTGGCGTTATGGGGGTAGACCTTGCTCACCAGGAACACCTGGTCACGCTTGCCGCGAATGGCCTCGCCGACCACCTCCTCGGCCCCCCCTTCGCCGTACATTTCGGCGGTATCGATCAGGGTCATGCCCTCGTCGATCCCCAGTTGCAACGCAGCGACTTCGGCGCGGCGCTGGTCGGGGTTCTCGCCCATGCGCCAGGTTCCCTGGCCGATGACAGGGACGGGAACGCCGGCCAGATCAATGGTTCGCATGACAATCTCATGATGAGTTCGCGGGTTAACAGTGTGGCATTGGCCGGACAAAAGGGTTCAATCGAAGTATGGTTGCCCTTTGCCAAGCTGCCAGGAAGGACCTGCAATGCTGTTTGTCGTGATGCTCGGGGGCAAGCACCCACGCGCCCGGATCGAAGTCCATGATGTGGTATTCGCCGTGGCGGATACGTTGGAAGGCACTTACCCGCAATTGCGCGACGCCTGGTTTGGCAGCCCCAAGGGTGTGCATATCGATGCCTGGATGGCCGTGGAGGGTGTCGATGGCTGGACAGTCGAGCTCAGCCCCCTGGCACCCCAGGCCGGGGCGCAACATCTGTATTTCATCAACCTGGGCGGCTATGAAGCCCACAGCTTTGGCGAAGCCCATCACTACCTGCTGGTGGTCGCGCCCAACAAACAGGCAGCCAAAGCCAAGGGTCAGCGACAGATGCTGCGCCACTGGTCCCAGGCTCACACCGACGGGGTATTGGATATCGATGACTGCCTCCCCATCGACCTGGTGGACGGCCGCTATGTCCACCTTGTGCAGGGGCCGCACCGGCCAATCGTGCAGCAGAACGACTATATCGTGCTGCCCTGATCGCCGTGCTGGCTCACCTAAGGACGTGCACTGCAACTACCGGAGCTCTCACCCAAGGTCGATGGGCTACGCGACTCGCGATCACCAACTGCCGGACGCCCCGCCGCCGCCGCTGGAACCGCCACCTCCCGACGAACTGCTGCTGGAACTTGAGCTGCTGGCGCTCGAACCGGAACCGCTGCCCGAGCTCGATCCCGACCCAACGCTGGCCTTGCCAAAGATAAACAGCGCCACGAATGAGGCAATCGGGATCGCAAACAGCCAGCCATCACGCCCGCGCTCGAACAGCACGCCCGCCACCACGTACACCGCCACCGCCGCCAGCGCTCGCGCAACACATCCCACGCGGCTGCGTTTCCAGGCATCTTTCATGATGACAAACAGGATCAGGTACATCCCCAGCACCACCAATGCGCCCAGGGGAAACGCCAGCCAGTGGATGAAATCGACATCCACGTAACGATCCGTCACTACCAGCCCGGCAATGTAGGCCAGCAGGCCCAGCACGCCATAAAACACCGTGCGCGCCATCCACAATGCACCGAATGTGGCACCGCCGATCAGCAGGGTCAGCGGTAACAACAGTAGGTACACCGGCCAATCCTGACCACCGGCGAACACCGCCAGCAGCACCGTCACCGCGACCGCGACCACCAGCGCCCGGCGCCAGGGCAGCTTGCCGGCGCTGATCAACACGCCGCCGATGGCGCCCACGATGAACGCCAGCAATACCGCGATTGCCGGAGGCGGCAGCCCCGGGCTGGCCACCTTCGGCAGGTCGCCACCCTCGACCAGCACGCTGAGGTCGTCCACACCCTGTTGGATACCCCCCGCGTAGTCGCCCTGGCGAAACGCCGGAGTGATGTGTTCTTCGATGATGCGGTGGGCCAACAGGTCGGTGACGGTACCTTCCAGGCCATACCCCACTTCGATGCGCACCTTGCGATCGTCCTTGGCCACCAGCAACAGGATGCCGTCGTTGACGTCCTTGCGCCCCAGCTTCCAGGCGCGGAACAGTTGGTTGGTGAAGTCTTCGAGGCTGTCGCGGCCGGTGCTGGGTACCAGCAACACGGCTATCTGCGCGCCCTTGCGTTGTTCGAGGGCCGCGAGCTGGTCGGTCAGGCGGCGGATGGCCGTCGCATCGAGGGTATTGGTGAGGTCGATCACGCGCTGGTCCAGCGCGACCTTGATCGGGCTCGCAGGTGCCGTGTCGGCCTGGGCGGTGCTGATCAACAGGGTGACAGCCAGCAGGGCCAGCAGACTCAAGGCGGATCGCCGCAACCACAGCATCATGTTTTGTTACCTGAAGTGTCTTCCTTGGGCTGCCGACTTTACCCTATCGGCGCTAGACCGGGTGCAGCCCATGGCGTTGAGGCCCCAAATGAACCTGTCGGTACTCGGCACGCCTACACCGGAATCGCGTACACCGTGCCTTGCATGATCGGCTCCACACGCCCGGTCAACAGCACGCCACCCTGCCCGTCCCACTGCACGGTGAGCGTGCCGCCGTCGCAGTGCACTTCAACCGTATCGTCCAGCAAACCACGGCGGATACCATTTACCACCGCCCCGCAGCAGCACGACCCGGACCCCAGCGGTACGCCGCCGCCCCGCTCCCAGATGCGCAAGCGGATATGGCGGCGATCCAGTACCTGGACAAAATGAACATTGGTCCTGGCCGGGAATAACGGGTGAACTTCCAGGGCGGGGCCCAGCGCTTCGACGTCGACGGCAGCGATATCCTCGACAAAGAACGTGCAGTGTGGATTCCCCATGCTGCACGCGGCCGGGCTGCCTTTGATCGGCAAGGTTCGGGTATCCAGCGGCTCGGCGAGCGGCACTGCGGCCCAGTCCAGCGATGGCGCGCCCATATTGACCGACACCCGCTGCCCCGCCACCCGCACGCACGTCAGCAACCCGCGCTCAGTGCGCAATACGATCGAATCGGTGCCGGTTTCCTGCATCAAGCGGTCGGCCACCCCCCGAGTGGCACTGCCACAGGCCTCCAGGGGCGTGCCATTGGGGTTCCAGAACTTGATACGCGCAGCGGCATCGGCGCAGTCGAGCACCACGGCCAGTTGATTGAAACCGATACCGGTGTGGCGATTGCCCAGGCAGCGGGCAACCTGCGCGGTGATCGGGTCGTCCTGGCCACGGCGGTCGATGATGATGAAATCATCGCCATGAGCATGCATTTTCACGAACGGCAAGGTCATGCTGGGCTCCTAGGGTCGACCGGTGGGTGAACAGGAGGATACCCTGAACCGGCCCTCCAGACTTATCGAGACCGAACCATGCTTATCGTCTTCAGCGGCCTTCCCGGAACCGGAAAGACCACCATCGCCCGTGAACTCGCGCGCCAGACTCGCGCGGTTTACCTGCGCATCGACGTGATCGAGCAGGCGATTCGCAATGCCGGCGTGCTGGCGGCAGATGTGGGCACGAGCGGCTATGGGGTGGCCAATGCGCTGGCGCTGAGTCATCTGCAACTGGGTCATACGGTGATAGCCGATTGCGTGAATCCGGTCCGGGAAAGCCGATCTGCATGGGCGAACGTGGCCAGGCAGGCTAGCGTGGACGTGTTCGACATCCAGGTGATCTGCTCTGACCCACAGGTCCATCAACGCCGCGTGGAAACCCGCGCAGGCGACATCGCCGGCCTGGTTCCGCCCACCTGGCAGTCGGTCCTGGACCATGAGTATGAGGCTTGGGATGAAGCGCCATGGACCCTCGACACGGCGCTGCTGACGGTGAACCAGGCCGTCACCCTGGTGATTGCGCGCCTCGCGTCTACAGGGCTTGGGAACCCATAGCCTTCATCAACACCAGATCGCGCCCGTAGATATCCGGCGCATACACCAGCCCGCCCTGGCGATCCACTTCCACCGTCCAGTAGCCCAGTAACACCGGCACCGGCGTGGCCAGTCGGAATTCATGGGTCACACCCGTGGCCAGCAATTCATCGGTGCGAGCACGTTCCGCCGGCGTCACCAGCAGGTCGCGCAGCAGCAGCGGTTGCTCGACCCGCACGCAACCGGAGCTGAACGCGCGCGGGCCTTTGGTGAACAGTGGCTGGCTGGGGGTGTCGTGCAGGTACACCGAATACGGGTTGGGGAAGCGCATCACGATCTTGCCCAACGGGTTGCGCGGGCCGGCTTCCTGGCGCAGCAGGATGTTGCCGGGGCGTGCCCAGTCGATCTGTTCGGGGGCCAGCGGGTGGCCTTCGGCGTCGAGCACTTGCAGGTTCTGCTGGCGCAGGTACTCGGGGTTGAGCCGAATCGCCGGGAGTTTGTCCTCACGCATGATGGTCGGCGGGATGGTCCAAGTGGGGTTGAGGGTCAGCCGGGTGATGCGCGATTTGAGCAGCGGTGTCTGGCGCTCGGCACGCCCGACTTGCAGGCGGGTTTGCCACACGGGAATGCCGCTCTGGTAAACGCTCAGTTGTGCGGCGGCCACGTTGACCAGCACGCCCTCGGGTTCCAGGTCCTGGCTCAGCCAGCGAAAGCGCTCCAGGTTGATGCGCAATTGTTCGCGACGAATCGCTGGGCTGATATTGAGTTCGGCCACGGTGCCCGCGCCAATAACGCCATCGGATTGCAAGGAGTGGCTGAGCTGGAAGGCTTTGACGGCCGTGACCAGTTCATCCCGGTATTGCCTGCCGTTGCCGGCGGGAGCCTGGGCCAGGTAGCCGCCGCTGTATAAGCGCCGCGCCAATTCTGGAACCCGTGGGTCTTCCATGCCGGGGCGCAGCAACGGGCCGCTGGCGACCGCTTCCCAGTGCGGCAACGGTTGTTGGCGCGCCGTGGAGTAAACATTGCGCAGGCTGCGATACAAGTCGGCGCTGGGACGGGCCTGGTCAAACGCCTGGGCCATATCCTGCAGGCCGGTGGCGGCAAACCCCAGCACTTCGGTGTTGGGGTCACGGGCGGGAGGCTGGGCATGCCACAGCGGTTCGAAGCGCGATTGTTGCAGGCGCCCGTAGTGCAGGTCTTGCAAGGCTTGCAGGTACTGGCGGCTGGTGTCGATATCGTTGCACAGCAGGTTCGCCGTGGCATTCGCCGGGGGCAGGCTATAGTGGGTGGGGTCCAGGCCGTCATCGGCCAGCATCAGCAACTGAGATTGCAGGGCCTGGCGGCGTTCGTCGGCGGACCACAGCGGTACATCACCCTGCTGCTGGTAGAACGCCTGCAGGCGCGATTGCAAGGCGGCGTCGATCCGGGGGGCAAGTTCGGGGCAGACCCCAGGCAACTGCGCAAGGGCCTGCTGTATGGGGGCCGAGTTGACCGGACTGGGCGCCGTCACTGGCAATGAATCCACCATCAGCGCGTCGGCTGTCGCGACCAATGGTGCAACGAGCAAGCAAATGCTCACGTAATATGCGTGTTTTTTGAACAATGGCTTTGCTCCAATCCACAGCGGGGGGATGTACTGTAGATGCTGACTTTTATGTGCCGTCTCGGCCTTATCACTGTGAGCCTGGCAATGTTGAGCAGTGTTGCGCTCGCCGCCAATGGCAACCCTCCTTCCTTGTATAACAGCCTGGCGCGCTCGGCTCCAGAACTCAATCCCACAGTACTGAAAAGCGCCCTGAGCGCCGTGCAGTGCGCGATCAATAATGGCGAGGAACGTTCCGAGCGCCTGGCTGTGATTGACTATTCCCAACCTTCGACCGCCCGTCGGCTGTGGATCTTCGACTTGCGCAAGAAAACCCTGGTGCTGCGCGACCTGGTGGCCCATGGCGCGAAGTCCGGGGAAAACTTCGCCACCCAATTTTCCAATCGCGAGGGCAGCCACCAGTCCAGCCTGGGGCTGTTCCGCACCCAGGAAAGTTACCTGGGCACCCATGGCTACTCGCTGCGCATGGATGGCCTGGAGCCGGGCTTCAATGACCAGGCCCGCGACCGCGCGCTGGTGATTCATGCCGCCGACTACGTAAGCCCACTGTGGAGCAAGCGCGAAGGCCGTATCGGCCGCAGCCAGGGGTGCCCGGCAGTGCGCCCGCAGGTAGCACGCCAGGTCGTGGATAAACTCAAGGACGGGCAGTTCATGTTCTCGTGGTACCCCGACCAGCGCTGGTTGAAGTCCTCGACGTACCTCAACTGTAAACCCCAACAGGTGGCAAGTAGTCGTACAATCCGTGGCGGCTAACCTGTCCCACCGATAAAAGAGAGCGTCGCATGCTGCTACATAAGTCCACCTGGATCGAGATCGAGCAGTTCCTGGAGCGCAGTCGCACGGTAGTGATCCCCATCGGCTCCAACGAGCAGCACGGCCCCACGGGCCTGCTCGGCACCGACTGGATGTGCCCGGAGATCATCGCCCATCAAGCGCAAGAGAACGCCGACATCCTGATCGGCCCGACCTTCAATATCGGCATGGCCCAGCACCACCTGGGCTTCCCCGGCACCATCTCTCTGCGCCCTTCCACCTTTATTGCCGCGATTGGCGACTGGGTGCGCTCGCTGGCCGGGCATGGTTTCGAGAAGATCCTGTTCCTCAACGGCCACGGCGGCAATATCGCCACGATTGAAGCGGCCTTTTCCGAGCTGTACGCCGAAGCCAGCTACGCCCGCCGCCCGGCCGGGTTCGCGCTGAAGCTGGTGAACTGGTGGGACCTGGAAGGCGTCAACGACCTGGCCCATCGGCAGTTCCCGGTAGGTCATGGCAGCCATGCCACGCCGTCGGAAATTGCGGTGACGCAGTGGGCTTATCCGGAGTCGATCAAGACTGCCACGTATTCGCCGCAGATCGCCAATACCGGGCCGATCCGTGAAGCCCTGGACTTCCGCGCCCGCTTCCCCGACGGGCGCATGGGTTCCGACCCGGCCCTGGCGACGGTGGAGAAAGGCGCAGAATTGGTGGCGTTGGCGGCTCAAGGGCTGGTCAAGACGGTCGACAGCTTCAGCCACGAAGCAAAACCCTAGGCGTTACATCAATCAGACTGCGGGAGGGGGCAACCCCCTCCCACGCAAGGTCTTGCGTGATCAGTGATTACTGGCATTCCTTGGCGGCCAGTTCGAGGCGCGAAGGGGTGATGGTCGACGCCAACGGCTTGCGCTCATACAGGAACACCTTGGTGCTGTCCTGGGACTTGTAGGCTTCCAGCACATCATCGGCGGCGATCTTGCTGGTCAGCACCACCTTGGCGTGGCGCGAGTTCTGCGTCACGGTCGAGGTGATGTCGTGCTTTTCAAGCTTGGGCAATACGCATTGCACATAGCCTTCGGGGGTTTTGGCGGTTTGCAGGGTCAAGCTCGGCGAATTCGGCGCGGAGACACAACCGGCCAGCAACAAAGAAGCGACAGCCAGAACCGGTACAAAAAAAGAGCGCATACAAAATCCTGAAAAATAGAAAAGGAAAAATTTACATCAACCTGCTTGGACCAGCGCCTTGAGCGATGCATCAAACTGCTTCAAGGCATCTTGTTGCACATCTCGCTGCTGCTCGATCTGCGCCGCAATCTCCGGCGCGGCCTTGTCATGCACCCACACCGACGGCACTTGCTTGTGCACCGAACCTTCGGCCTTGGCGATGTATTGCAGGTTCGCATCATAGAACCGCGCAATAAACCGCGCCTCGACCTGGTCGTTTTGCTGGGTCAGCAACTGGTTATGGGTATCGAGCATCACCACGACATCAGGATGAGCCTGCACCAAGGCATCCAGGCTGTCGTAAAACGTCACCGACAGGAAGGTACCTTGCAGCGAGTTCATCAACCAGTCGATCGCCAGTTCAGGGTCGGAGCTGTTAACGAACGCCTCGCGGATACGTGCATCAAGGCTGCCCTTGGCACCGTTCATGGCCATCGTATGGTAGCGCTCAAGGTAGTTGAGGTTGTCGAGCGTATTTTCGCTGTACAGCACCCCAACCGACTGCGTGCGGCGCAGAGAGTCTACGCTAGCGTCGATAGGTAGCAAATGGCTGCTACGCAGGTCATCGGCAATTGCCGGGGTGGTCATGCCCACAACCCCCAGCATCAGGGTCATCATAGCCAGCTGGATAAACGTCCTCATCGCGCGATTTCCTTGAACGGCGTGTCGATGGGGATGATTTTCCGCTTTTCATGAAAAAACAGAACTTGCGATCTTCGATGGTGACTATCATCTGAACCGATAGTGCTGAACATAAAATTTATAAGGACCATGCCATGAAGCCCCACCAGAAAACCTTCGACCGGATCCGCGATGCCGTATTGCCGGAGTTTCGCGATCGGGTCGCCGATTACCTGGTTGACTATGAACAGGTGCTGCAGGACCCGATGGCCGACCCGGACCACGTCTATGCCAGTGCCCAGCAGCTACGCGGTTACCTGCGCGGCTTGAACACCACGCGGGTACTGGGCATGGCCGATTGGGAAGAGTTGGACCGCCGCGTGGCGCAGGAATGGCCTAAAGCACGGGTCTTGGCAGATTGACCCAGGCTTGCACCGAGGGGCGCTGCCACTGGCGCCGGGCATAGTCCACCAACTCGGCAGGTACGCTGTCACCGTTGAGGATCAGGCGGTTGAGCATCACTGCAAGGTCTACGTCGGCAATCGACCACTCCCCGAACAAGTACGGCGGGTTCCCCGCCAACAACACCTGCGCCGCGTCGATCAACTTGCGCGCGGCGGCTTCGGCCGGCGCTGACAACGGCGGCATCGCTTGCCCGTAGAACACCACCAGCGTCGAACGCTCCTGGCGAATCGGCAGCAAATCGCTGCGCAACCACGCCTGCACCTGCCGCGCCCTCGCCCGCTGCTTGGGATCAGCCGGGTAGACCGGCGTCTCGGGGTAAGCCTGCTCCAGGTACTCGCTGATCGCGGACGATTCCGACAAGGCAAAGTCGCCCTCCACCAGGGTCGGCACCCGTTGGGTCACAGACAACTGGGCAAAGTCCTCCGCCTGGTTGTGCCCGGCGTCCAGGTCGAGGGTGACCATGTCGAAGGCCAGGCCTTTTTCGCGCAGGGTGACAAACACCGACATCGCATAGGGGCTGGTGAACAGCGAATCAACGTAAAGACGCAACGGACCTTGGCTCATGGGACGATCTCCTTGGATGAGCCCCCACGCTACGAGATGCGCCGCCATAAAGACAATGCAGGGTTTTTATGGGGGCATTCCCGAGAGGAATAACAGCGCGACGGGCCGTCGATCAGCCGGCGAAACCACCGGCCTTGAGGAAGGCGTGCTCCGCGTCGGTGGTCTGCCTGGCCAGCACGTCATTGCGATGGGGAAAGCGCCCGAACCGCTCGATGATGGCGGCGTGCTCCTTGGCCCAGCGATAGGTGTTGGCATCCAGTGCCTGGTTCAGGGCCAGGGAGCGTTGCTGATCCTGCGGGTTTTCCGAGTGTTCAAACGGCAAGTAGCAGAACGCGCGCAACGCGGGTTCGATCAATTGATCCAGCCCCGTGTCGACGATGCGCTGGGCATACAGGCGCGCCAACGGGTCGGTGGCGAACATATGCGCGGTTCCCCGAAAGGCATTGCGCGGATATTGATCGAGCAGGATCAGCAAGGCCAGGCCGCCCTCCGCTGTGTCCAGCCAGCCTTCCAGCTCGCGCCGGGCGGCTTGCAGGTGAGTGGCGCGGAACGTGTCGCCAAAGCTGGCATCGAAGGCAGCGTCCTTGGCGAACCAGCGCTTGGGGCCGGCTTGCTGCCAGAAAGCGATGACGGATTGCGGGGTGTGGATTACCGCGTTGTTGCGAGTACTCACGTTCAGCCTCTCCCTTGCTTGTGTGCCTCACAGTGAACCAGAAGGACTGCGTGGCTGAAACCTTAACCGTCAGCAGCGCAGGCATTTGCGTTATAGGATAACATCCAGTTTTTTTCGCCCGGCCCTGTGATTTCTGCTTATGACCGACACTGTTCCCCTGCGCCAACGCCTGCTCTCCATCGACGCCCTGCGCGGCCTGGTGATCCTGTTCATGCTCCTCGACCACGTACGCGAAACCTTCCTGTTGCACCGCCAGGTCACCGACCCGATGAGCCTCGACAGCACCGAGCCTGCACTGTTCGCGAGCCGCACCCTCGCCCATCTGTGCGCGCCGGTGTTCGTACTGCTCACCGGGCTGTCCGCCTGGTTGTACGGTCAGAAATACACGGGCCGTCGCGATGTGTCAGCATTCCTGTTCAAGCGTGGGCTGTTCCTGGTGGTGCTGGAATTTACCCTGGTCAACTTCGCCTGGACCTTCCAGCTGCTGCCCAGCGTGATCTATCTGCAGGTGATCTGGGCGATCGGCATCAGCATGATCGCCCTCGCCGTGCTGGTCTGGTTGCCGCGCCCGCTGTTGATCGCGCTGGCGCTGGTGATCATCGGCGGGCATAACCTGCTGGATGGGCTGCACTTCGATCCAGGCTCGGCGCTGCATGTTCCGTGGACGATCCTGCATGAGCGCAGTTGGATTGAAGTGTCCGACACCCTGCGCCTGCGCACGACCTACCCGGTGCTGCCGTGGATCGGTGTGATTGCCCTGGGTTACGGCCTGGGCCCGTGGTTTGCCAATACCGCATTGCCGGCCGTGCGCCAGCGCCATTTGCTGTTCGGCGGTGTGGGTGCGCTGGCGGGGTTCGTGCTGTTGCGTGCGCTCAATGGCTATGGCGAAAAGCCCTGGCAGGTGTATGACAGCGGCATGCAGACGCTGATGAGCTTTTTCAACGTGACCAAGTACCCACCTTCGCTGCTGTTCCTGGCGTTGACGTTGGGGGTTGGGCTGTTGCTGTTGCTGGCGTTTGAACGCGCGGGGCATCGACGCTGGATCAACGTGTTAGCGGTGTTTGGTTGCGTGCCGATGTTCTTTTATCTGCTGCATCTTTATGTGCTGAAAGTGCTGTATATCGCCTGTGTGGCGCTGTTTGGCTTGAACCATGGCAACTACTTCGGCTTCGACAGTATCGGTGCGGTGTGGCTGATGGCGTTGGTGTTGCCCCTGGCGCTCTACCCGCCCGTGCACTGGTTCGCCAGGCTCAAGGCCCGGCGCCGCGACCTGGCGTGGCTCAAATACCTCTGACCTGGTACAGACTGAATGTGATGCCAGTCAGTTAAGCGTACATGGCCTTTTGTAGGAGCGAGCTTGCTCGCGAAAAACATCAACGATAACGCGTGTTCCCTGAATCAACGCGGCGCCTGTGAGTTTTTCGCGAGCAAGCTCGCTCCTACAAAA